>CASDUB010000111.1 GCA_949283905.1 uncultured Lachnospiraceae bacterium
AGATCCGGTAGGAAACCTGCCGAATCTTTTTGTGGTTGCAGACGGAATGGGCGGACACAATGCAGGAGATTTTGCATCGAATTACGGCGTATCCGTAATGGTTGAGACTATACGTAAAGACACGAATTTTAATCCTGTAAAAATAATTAGAAACGGTATTGCGGCAGCAAACAAAGAGGTATTGAGGACGGCGCTCGAAGAGCCTTCGATGGCCGGAATGGGTACCACAATGGTTGTTGCTTCGGTAGTCGGTGAATATTTGTATGTCGCCAATGTCGGTGACAGCAGACTCTACCTGATTAAAGATGACATAAGACAGATCACACAGGATCATTCGCTTATAGCGGAAATGGTAAGATTAGGGGAGCTTAACCCGGAAGAAGCGAGAAACCATCCCGACAAGAACATTATTACAAGAGCTGTCGGAACAGAAGAAAATGTGGAAATGGACTTCTTTGATCTCAAGCTTGAACCGGGACAATGGTTTGTGATGTGTTCTGACGGCCTGTCAAACATGGTAGAAGACAGTGAAATACTTCGGATCGTAGGGGAGACTTCCAAGGAAGGTAAAGATCCGACGGCAGCATTGATCGAAGAAGCAAATAAAAATGGCGGAAAAGATAATATCGCGGTAATCGCGGTACAGCCGTTTTCTGACGAGGTGGAATAAATGTTAAAAGAAGGAATTATTATTGGCGAGAGATACGAGATAATCTCACGTGTCGGCGCCGGCGGTATGGCCGATGTTTACAAGGCCATGGATCATAAGCTTAACAGACTGGTAGCTGTTAAAGTGCTCAAAGCAGAATTTAGGGGAGACGGCAGCTTTGTTGCCAAATTCCGCAAAGAGGCACAGGCAGCAGCAGGACTTGCACATCCGAATATCGTAAACGTATACGATGTCGGAGAGGACAGAGGCCTGTACTATATAGTTATGGAGCTGGTTGAGGGAATCACTCTTAAAAGCTATATAGATAAAAAAGGCAAACTAAGTGTCAAAGAGGCGACAAGTATCGCGATACAGGTGTCTCTCGGACTTGAATGCGCGCATAATCAGGGTATTGTTCACCGTGATGTAAAGCCGCAGAATATCATTATCTCTGTAGACGGAAAAGTTAAACTTTCCGATTTCGGTATCGCGAAAGCTATCAATTCAAATACGATCACGGCCAATGTTATGGGATCG
The DNA here is from genome assembly GCA_949283905.1 of uncultured Lachnospiraceae bacterium. Classification (GTDB taxonomy): domain Bacteria; phylum Bacillota; class Clostridia; order Lachnospirales; family Lachnospiraceae; genus Alectryocaccobium. The sequence goes on from CASDUB010000111.1 coordinate 1,187, forward strand.
GTACATTTCAGCTCTCCCGAACAGGTAAGGGGCGGATTTGCCGATGCTAAGAGCGATATATATTCACTCGGTATTACAATGTATGAAATGGTAACGGGACGTGTTCCGTTCGACGGAGATACAACGGTTGCCATTGCCATTAAGCATCTTCAGGAGGAGATCATCCCTCCTTCAAGATATACGCCTGATCTTCCGTATTCTCTGGAGCAGATAATTCTTAAGTGTACACAGAAAAATCCTGAGAGAAGATATGCGACTATCGGTCTTCTTATTGACGACCTTAAACGTTCGCTTATCGATCCGCAGGGCAATTTTGTACAGATGGCTCCACTTGGAACAAACTCGCAGGTTCTTCCTGTAGCGGGAGTGGCAAAAGCGGGAGCTTCAGGAAAGGCGGCTCCGGATGAGACAAAGAGAGTTCCGTCAGGCCAGACTGCTAAACAGCAGACACAGAAGACACAGCGTTATATTCCGGATGAGGATGACGACGATATTGATGATGATTACGAAGAAAGAAGACAGAGAAGAGCGGCAAGAAATGCCAAGTCAAAGAAAAACCGCTCATCAAAGGATTCTGACGCGATGAGCTCGAAGCTTGAGAAAGCTATTACTATAGGAGGATTTCTTATAGGAGCTATCATCATTATCATCCTCATAGTGGTTATCGGAATGATGGCGGGATTATTTAACAGAAGCTCGGATACGACAAAACAGACTTCGGAAACAAGTCAGACAAGTGAAACGAGTGATACAAGCGAAGTAAGCAGCGTGGACGGCGTTGTGACTCCTTCTTTCCTCAATAATACATTGGAAGAGGCGGAAGCGCTGGCAGGACAGTATGGTCTTACTATAAAACAGACAGGTACACAGGAGTCAACAATTTACGATGAAGGTAAGATTTGCGTGCAGAATCCTGTTGCGGGAACACGAGTTGATGCGGAATCTACGATCGAAGTTGTTGTTTCGAGCGGAAATTCAAAGATAACTATTCCTACAGGAATTACAGGAGCGACACAGACAGAAGCAGAAACGACTCTGGGACAGCTCGGTCTTGTGACGACTGTAGAACTTCAGAACAGCGATACTGTTGAAACGGGAAGAGTTATATCCGTTGAACCGGCAGAAGGAACAGAAGTTCAGGCGGGAAGCAGCGTTAAACTTATCGTAAGTAAGGGAAAAGAAGCGCCGACGGTAACTACTATTCCGCTTCCTGAAGTAGCGGGATATGACCAGGCTTCAGCTTCTGCGATTCTCGATTCCTACGGAATCTTATATACGGTGGTAAGCGTTGAAAACAGCGATGTAGCCGAAGGAATAGTTCTTTATACTGATCCGGCTTCCGGAACAGAAGTGCAGCAGGGTCAGACGATTACGATGTATGTAAGCGTCGCACCTGAGGAGACTGAGGAAACGGACGATGAATACTGGATCTACTATAACGGATTTGAACAGCCTGCAGGATACAGCGGTCTCGATGTTCAGATAGAGCTTGTTCAGCAGGGCGGAACATCGATCGTCTATACAGGACCTAATCCTTTTGAACCGTATAATTATTATCCGAGCGCAATCACGGGCATTGCCGGTGAATCAAGCGGTACGATAAATGTTTATGAATACAATACTGAAACCGGAGCATACGATAATCTTATCGGAAGCATAGAGATCAATGAGTTCGCACCTCCGGGATCGTATGAATGGTGATTTACAAACGGAGAATTTGTATTAATACAGAGACAATTGAATGACTGGAATAATAATTAAAGGGATTGCCGGATTCTACTACGTTGCCGTAGAAGGATCCGGCATCTATGAATGTAAAGCAAAAGGACTTTTCAGAAAAAACGGCTGTAAACCTCTCGTGGGTGACAATGTTCGCATCAAAATATTAGATGAAGAACAAAAAGAAGCGAATATAGAGGAGGTTCTTCCGAGGAAGAACGAATTATACAGGCCGGCAGTTGCCAATATAGACCAGATAATACTGATAATGGCGTTCACTGATCCGGAGCCTAATCTTGTGATTATGGACAGGATGCTTGTGCAGATGGAACGTCTGAAGATCCCTGTTGTCATATGTTTTAATAAATCCGATCTTGTCGATGAAGACAGAGCCGGATATATAAAAGCGATATACGAAAGCGCCGGATATAAAGTCATTACATGCAGTACCGTGAAGAATCACGGAATGGACGAGATAAGAAAAGAATTATCCGGAAAGACAACAGTTTTAGCCGGACCTTCCGGAGTGGGAAAATCCTCTGTCACAAATGTGATATCTCCGGAAATGCAAATGGAAACCGGTGAAATAAGCGCAAAGCTTAAAAGAGGACGGCATACGACCAGGCATTCGCAGCTTATAGTTGTAGAGCCGGGGACATATATCTGCGATACTCCGGGATTTACGTCATTTTCTCCTGAGCCTATGGCAAAAGAAGATTTAAGGATGTTCTATCCTGAAATGGCCGCATATGAAGGCGAGTGCAGATTTTCCGGATGCGTTCATGTTAACGAACCGGGATGCGCGGTAAAAGACGCCGTAGAAAAAGGCGATATATATAAAGAAAGATATGAATCATACTTGCTTCTGTTTAACGAACTGAAAGATCAGGAAAGAAACAGATACAGATGAGATATCAAACAGGTAAAAAGGAAGGTGCAAAAAATGGAATATCAGATAGCTCCATCAATGTTGTCGGCAGATTTTAATATTCTTGGAGAGCAGCTCAAAGCGCTCGAAGAAAGCGGATGCAAATGGCTTCATATAGACGTTATGGACGGCATGTTTGTCCCGAGTATTTCATTCGGAATGCCGGTCATTAAATCTATCCGTAAGCAGAGCAATATGTTCTTTGACGTGCATATGATGGTGGAAGATCCGGGAAGATATATTTCGGATATGAAAGAATGCGGAGCTGAAATGGTAACGGTACATGCCGAAGCGTGCAAGCATCTCGACAGAGTTCTCCAACAGATAAAAGAAGCGGGAATGAAGTGCGGCGTGGTGCTCAATCCTGCAACTCCGTTATCGGTGCTTGACTATGTACTCGATAAAGTGGACATGATCCTGCTTATGAGTGTAAATCCGGGATTCGGCGGACAGTCATATATACCGGCTATAACAGGAAAGATAAAAGAACTCAGAAAGAAACTTGATGACGCCGGATATCCTCAAGTCTGGATAGAAGTGGACGGCGGTGTAAATGAAAAGACTATAAATGAAGTGCTGGAAGCGGGAGCAAATATCCTCGTTGCCGGATCGGCTGTATTTAAAGGCGATGTACAAGAAAGGTTTAAGCTTTTCGATGGTATAATAGACGAATATAGAAAATAACTGTCAAAGCGTAAATGTCCGTGAAAATAAAGAGCAGTTCGACGTAACATATAAATGGCGGACTGCTCTTTAGCGAATGATAATCATTTTAATAATAAAAAATTAAAATAAAATAAAAAAAGTACTTGCAATTATCAAAAGTATACTTTATACTCTTAAATTGTCAGTTGGATGGCACGGAGCAATCCGTCAGTTAACTTTCTGCCGGCGTGGCGGAACTGGCAGACGCCCGGGACTTA
>CASDUB010000112.1 GCA_949283905.1 uncultured Lachnospiraceae bacterium
ACTACGCATTCTACATAGTTGCGTCCCGGTTTCGCGATAACTGTGCTTAAATGACATCCCGGACAAGCCTCTCCGTCGTTGAGGTCTCCGAGCCATCTTCCTTCCCAGTCGATCTGCGGATTGAGAACAGCATGTCCGAGGTTCTGTCCGAGGTATTTAGCTTTGAGCATATAATCTTTTCTCATAAGAGCTTCGCCCGGATCAGCCACCTGATAAACATTCATATGATCAACTACGTTTGTCTGTGCTGAGAAAGTTGTTGTATAAAGAGTTGCAAGGCCAAGTGATGTCCAATGCTCTGTCAAAGCGCCGCCTACTGAAATAAGCGCGCCCGGGCGCTGTTTAACCTGTCCCTTTGCCCATTCAGGTGATCCGCCGTTGATTTCCCATCCTGCAAGGTCCATCTTTGGTCCGAATACACGGTCTCTGAAATCCGAAACGATTCCGCATGGTCCAAGAGACCATACAGGCGCTCCGAGAAGATATCCGTCTGACTCAAGGAATTTCTGTGAAAGCCATTCAACATCGTCTTTCCAGATACATGCTCCGGGTCCTGCCACATAGCATTTTCCTCTTACGCAGTCTGTACACGGATGAATGTCGCACTCATGAAGTCTGATAAGTTCAACGTCGATTCCCATTTCCTGAATCGCGTTAAGAGCGACTTTCATATAAATCTCTGTATTTCCGCCTCTTCTTCCGGCTGTAAAGCCGACTACTTTTTTACGTTTCTCTGACATATTATCCTCCTGTGTTCATCCTTTAATTTACGGGTGATTTCACATTTACATTGATTTTATTGTATCATTTATGAAAAAAATTAATATGTAAAAAATTATGGATTAGTGTAAAATTTTACTGTCCATCATACGCATATTTCAGTGCTTTTTGAATTTACCCACTTTAACAAGTCTTGTCGGAAGCTTAGGCACACGGCCTGTAGTAATTATGATCGCTTCCTCCTCGCATACAGGAATACATTTTCCGCACTTGTCACATTCATATTCGTCGATCATATGAATATATCCCGGTTTTCCTTCGATTGCTTCCTTCGGACACTCATCCATACAATCTCCGCAGCCGACGCATGCAATAGGATCGATATAAATGCTGCTGAATGCGTTACATACGTTGTTTTTACATTTTTTCTTTTTAATATGCTCACTGTATTCATCGGAAAACATCTTCACTGAATCAAGAGCGAACTGCGCTCCTGTCTCTCCGATAGAGCACTGTGTCGAAAAACTCATCGCTTCCGCCAGTTCCTCTATGATCGAAGTATATTCTTTTTCGCCATGTCCCTCTGTTATATCCTTTAACATCGCGCTGATCTGAATAAGACCTTCACGGCAGAATGTACATTTTCCGCAGCTTGCCTTTCTGTAGCCTTCTGTTATTTCACATGCTTCATGAACCATACAGCATTTATCGGAAAATACAGTGATAACGCCGTTTCCGATATTCGTATCTTCTTCGATCGCCATATCGATATTTTCAGGCGCATACAGTTTATTTCCAAGAGCAAAAGCTCTTATACCTTCAGTGTCGCCTATTATGTCTGAAACTTTCGTTCCATAAGGAATCTTTCTAATCTCATCTGTTTTTCCGTCTTTGCATACCGCCACATATGTTCCCGGAACATAATCGCCGTCCATAAGCTCGGCAAGTGCGATAAGAGTCTCAAAATGATGATATGCTCCTCCTCTTGTCGCTCTGACATTTACGATTCCAAGTTCAACATTAACGCCATACTGCGCTGCTTTTTCCGCGATTTCTTCCGCAACAGCGTTCTCGTCTTTAGGAATGCAGATGATTTTTACATCTGCGTTCACTGCTTTTGCCGCAATGCAAAGTCCTGTAAAAACCTTGTCTGTTTCCGTTCTTAAAAGCGAAAGCATCGCTTTGTTCAGATCGGCGTTATCAAGAGCAGCTACAGCCGCGATAGGGTTAGGCTGAAATTCTCTCTCTTCGTTTACCTTTTCCCACTTTTGGGTAACCGGCGTTCTGTCACAGCCAAATTCAAGAAGGCCGGCTGCTTTTGCGATAATCTCCTCTGAGCTCACTGCGTTTATTTTTTCCAAACTCATAACCAAACCTCCTGTCAAGAATACTGTGTCCAAAGTCTTGCATTGTGTATCTTTGTTCTCAAGTCACACTGAAGACATCTGCCTGATTCAGCGCATATATCGCTGTCGCATATTCCGAAATCAAACTGATTAAAGTTGTCCTGTCTCTCTTCTGCCGGAAGAACTTTTTTGCCGACAGCTTTAAGATCTCCGAAGCCTTCTATCATGCCGATTGCAGGATCCGCATTCTGTTCCGGAGCAAGAACTTCCGAAATATCTCCGTCGCCGCCAAGGTATTTGTCGATTTCAACAGCAGCCTCGCGTCCCGACTCGATAGCCATGATAACTGATTTCGTGCCGTAAATGCAGTCGCCTGCCGCAAATATACCCTTAACGGAAGTATTTTTATTTTCATCGACTACGATACTGTTTCCTCTTCCCTGTTCAAGTCCCGCTTCTTCAGTAAGATCAGCCCACTGTCCGGTAGCGAATATTACGGTATCACAATCGATATGATGTTCAGATCCTTCCTCTTTCTCGATCACAGGTCTTCTGTTTTCGTCAAAATAGAATTTGCGGACATTCATGAAATCAACGCCTGTAACGTG
>CASDUB010000113.1 GCA_949283905.1 uncultured Lachnospiraceae bacterium
AGAAGAGTTTCAGCAGGATACGCCGCGTTTTTTCCGAGCGTGCAGTTATTGAGAAATGACATAGACTCTGTGAGTTCTCTTACAAGCGCCATGTCAGCTTTTGTCGCGCGTCCGATCTGGGCGTCTTTAAATATGCTCTCAAGCTGGAAAAGTCCTTCACGGCAGAACGTACATTTTCCGCAGCTGTCTTTTCTGAGAGCATTTAAAGCTCCGACAGCGTTCTGTATCATACAGCTGCCGTCTTTCATAGGATGAATAACGCCGCTTCCGAAAATAAAGTTAGGATTCATCTGTCCGTCAAGTATCTCTGCATTGTAAAAACGGTTTCCTATTAAATAAGCAGGAGCTTTTGTTTTTATAACCGATACCCATGGAGTTCCGAAAGGTACTTCGCACGGTTCGCAGCCTTCTTCACAGATAACAGCCCCCGTTGTTTCTCCGGTAAGCTTATCTGCACACGCCGCAAGATATGCCGGATGAACAAATAAAGCGTCTTTGTAAGCTCGCACGTCTATAAAATCATCTGTATCGACCACAATACCTTTTTCAACGGATTCAAGCGCTGCTTTCTGAGCTTCTGTTCTGACAACGGCAGCTATATTTTTTGCTCCGATGATCTTTGCAACAGCTTTAGCTCCGGCAATAACGCCTTCGGCGTTTTTCTCGAAAATTATTCCGAGCATACCGTCACGGTCTTCGTTTTTGAGCGCGATAACAAGAGTTTCAATTTCTTCTTCGGTTTCCAAAGGAGAAACCACTTCATCATAATTCTTAACTGTCTTTAATTCTTCAAGAAGGTTTTCTTTAGAAAGATCAGCTGCTTTTGATATAGCGTTTACATTTTTATTAAGCATTTCCCTTCTCCTCCTTATCAGAAAAATCACTCCAGATCCTTGCAGGAGTAACAGTGAATCTCAGATCACACTGGAGACAGCGTTCACTCTCGCCGCATATATCAGCGTCGCAGATACCTTTGCTGATCTCACGGAAATCGTGGTCTCTTTCAGATACGGGAAGGAACTGCTCTTCTTTTCTCTCAAGGCGTGCGAAGCCTTCGATCTTTCCGATATTCTTTTCGATATAAGGTTCTTTATAAAGAACTTCGGAAATATCTCCGTCTCCTCCGAGATATTTGTCGATCTGTGAAGCCGCGTCTCTTCCGGCTGCAACAGCCATGATAACTGTTTTTGTTCCGTATACTGCGTCGCCGCATGCGAATACGCCGTCAACGCTTGTAGCCGCTCCGTCAACAGTTGCGATAGAATTTGCTCTTCCTCTTTCAAGTCCCGAATCCTCGGGAAGATTTGTTCTCTGTCCTGTAGCAAAAATAACTGTATCTCCGTCGATATGATGTTCCGAACCTTCTTCTTTTTCAATAATGGCTCTTCTGTTCTCGTCGAAGTAGAATTTGAGGACATTCATGAAATCAACGCCTGTAACATTGCCGTTTTCATCGCCTGTAATGCGTTCGAAGGTCTGAGCCGGATGAACGAAGATTCCTTCTTCCTGCGCCTGTTCGATCTCTTCATCGTCGGCAGTCATGATCTCCCGAGCTTCAAGACACGCAAGATGTATCTCCTCAGCTCCGAGACGTTTTGCAGTACGCGCGCAGTCAAACGCAACGTTTCCGCCTCCGAGAACGATTACTCTCTTGCCTATTCCCGTATCAACTCCCATAGCGGCGTCTCTTAAGAAATCAGTATTTATCTTTACGCCGTTGAGATCATTGCCCGGCAAAGGAAGTCTTACGCCGCCGTGTGTTCCGACAGCCACAAGAACAGCGTCATATTCGCCGATAAGGTCTACCGGTCTGTCTACCTTGCAGTTAGTTTCGATCTTAACGCCGAACTCTTCAAGATATGAAGATTCTCTGTCAAGCACATCGTCAGGAAGCCTGTATACAGGTATACCGTATCTCATCTGACCGCCTGTCTTCGGGTACATCTCTTTGATAACAACTTCGTGACCCTGTTTTGCAAGATAGAATGCGGCAGTCATACCTGCAGGACCTGCGCCTATAACCGCAACCTTCTTTCCTGTGGCAGGAAGTCTCTTGCTGTTTTTGATCCAAAGACTGTTGTCATTGTGCTCCGCAGCATAACGTTTGATGTTTCTGATAGAAACAGGCTCATTTACTTCGCCGCGGCGGCATTTAGCTTCGCATACATGAGTGCATACTCTGCCGAGCGCCTCAGGGAACGGAAGTCTTTCATGGATAACAGCAGTTGCTTCAGCATATTTTCCTTCTTTGACAAGACGAACATAGCGCGGGATATCCGTATGAACAGGACATTCACTCTTACAAGGAATAAGAGTATCTTTCTTCTCTATCGGAGAATAGTTCATGGCGTCCATGATAGATCCCGTAGGACAAACTTCGGCGCATGCTCCGCAGAAACGGCAGTCTTCGTCCACAAGAAGTTTCTTATGAATAGTACCTACATATGTTTCAAGTTCATCTTTCTGATATGTAAGAACATTTACGCCTCTCATGTCTTTACATGCTCTTACGCAGCGTCCGCAAAGCACACAGCGCAGCATATCGTGAATGATAAGCGGATTTTCCTTTTTAGGAATGGCCTTAGCGCGCATTCTCATGCGTGTAGGCGTAACTCCCACATACTGAATAAGTGTCTGGAACTCGCAGCGTCCGTATTTAGGGCATGTGGTACAATCCTCCGGATGTGCCGCAAGGATAAGTTCCATCGCAAGATTTCTGTGTTTCTTAATTTCATCACTGTTTGTGATTATCCTAAGGCCGTCGCGCGCTTTCATAGTACATGACGGCACTATATCTTTCTTTCCCTCTTCCTGAACAAGACAAAGTCTGCATGATCCGAGTTCCGGAAGATCAGGATGATGGCAAAGATGCGGGATATAGATTCCGTTGGAAAGAGCCGCTTCAAGCATGCCCATTCCTTCTTCAACCTGCAATTCTTTTCCGTCTATCCAAACGGTTACAAGTTTGCTCATTGTATTGCCTCCAAATTATTTTTTACCGACATTGATGTAGCGTTTTTTCTTCTCTGCGAGATCTTCAACCTGTTTCTGGCTCACAGCGCCGTGTCTGATCTCGTTGGAGTGCTCCCATTTTCCGTCCATCTTCATTCTTGAACGTTTGATCTCAGATGCAGGGAAGATTGTTTTGATCTTTCCGGCTTCAATCTCAAGGGTTCCGTAAATTCCGCATACAGGACACTCTATCTTGTTTCCGTCGCCTGTAACAGTGATGAATTTCTGATGGCATACAGGGCATGCTCCCTCTGAATCTCCGCGCCATGTAAGGTTTTCAACATCGCCTTTTTCCTCAAGCTCTGCAAAAGCCGCAACGATATTTTCACCCATCTTTTTAGCTCTTGCGATAGCATCAGGACGTCCGATACAGCTGTTGTATTCCATAGCGCCGTAGAAATTGTATTCGTCAATAACCTGTGTATTCATAGACATGGCAGCCTCCTGCATCACAGGAAGACCAAACGCCGTCCAGTTTTCCGTCATAGCTCCGCCTACCGAAATAAGCGCTCCGATTCTCGGTTTAAGAGCTCTCTTGTCAGGGTATGTAGAAGGATCTCTTCCCTCTTTTTCACCTGCTTCGATCGCAGGCATAACAAATGTGATGTCATGAGCCGGTCCGATACGGTCTACTACATTCTTGAACTGTCCGCTCGGTGAAACGCAGTAAACAGGCGCTCCAAAAATAACAGCGTCTGAAGACCAGATAGCCTCCTCAATGATATGGAAATCATCTTTCTGGAAACATGCTCCGTTTCCCGTGCATGACGCAAGCTGTCCTACACACTGGCAGCATCCGCGGCACGGCTTGATATTCAGTTTTTCACAGTTGATAAACTCTATCTCGCAGCCCGCCTCTTCGCAAGCGATAAGGGCTTCTTTGATGAGAATCTCTGTGTTAGACATGTGTCTTCCAAATGATAATCCTACTACTTTTTTTCCCATTTTTATCTCCTCTACTTCTTTACTTTTTGAACATTTTTGTGTAAAATGTAACAGTATACAAAAATGTTCAGTGGACTATATTATCACTCATATAGCATTTTACACAATCAGAGTCGATAATTAAATAACAAATAATTATTTTTTGTTTATTTTTGGTTCGCGCAGGATATTTTTTTATCACATATATACAATATTTTAGGTAATTACAGGTAACAAAATGGTAAAAAGAGAAAAAAAGACGAGCGACAGAGCTCAGACAACGAGAAATCATATAATTAATTCATACTTGAAATTGATGCACCACAAATTCTGGAACAGGATCACAGTTAAAGAATTGTGCGAAGAGGCCTCGGTTACAAGAGGAACGTTTTATCAGTATTTTGACAGTATTTCTGATCTTATGGAAACAATCGAAGAAACAACGCTGTCCGAGATCAACTCTCTGTTCAATACGGCCAGACAGAATTTCAAACCGTCAAATGTGCTCTACACATCCGATTTCGACCGTGATTTCAGTCCTGAAAATGCTATATACACAGTCGAGTGGTTCAAATACTGCGACGAAAACGAACTTAAAGTGACGGCTCTGTTCAACATTGAAAAAAGCGATCATGATTTTATAAATAAGGTAAAAGATATCATTTTATCTCATCTTTCATATTACGCTTCAATTGAAGGTCTGCCAGACGACACCTTCGGTTACCAGCTGCTTTCGAATACGGCTGACGTCTATATCTTCTCTATCTTTACATGGTTTGACAGAAAAGAAGCAGATCACGTCACATATAAGGATATGGCCTCTATTGTCGACAGCATCAGAACAGGCGGCATTTATATAGCAAGAAGAAACCGCCTGAAAGACATAAACAGCAAATAAGAACAATTCAAAAAATTCTAATTCAAAAAAACGGTTCTGAATCAATCAGAACCGTTTTTATTTTTATTATATTATATATTATTCGCAAACCGGAAATTATTCTTCCGTTTCAGCAGCAGCTGCTTCAACTGCTTCTGTTTCAACAGCATCTGTTTCAGCTTCAACAGCCTCAGCTTCTTCTGTC
>CASDUB010000114.1 GCA_949283905.1 uncultured Lachnospiraceae bacterium
GCCCTGTATATCAGGGCTCTTTTAAAAATAATTTGTATTGAGAAACGGGGATAATATGAAAATCTGGGTTACACGGCACGGTCAGACAAATCTTAATTTGAAAAAGCTAATGCAGGGACTTGTTGACGAACCTTTAAATGAAACGGGGATACTTCAGGCAAAAGCAGCTCACGAAAAGGTAAAAGACATAAAATTTGACGCAGTATATGCCAGTCCACTTGACAGGGCCGTTGAAACAGCGTCTATAATTGCCGGAGTCGACAGATCAGAAGTGATAACAGACAAGCGTATTATAGAGACAGACTTTGGAAAATATGATAAATGCAGTTATTACAAAATGGGTCCTGCTATGACTTTATACTGGGCGCTGCCGGAGATATTCCCGGCTCCGAAATCCGTTGAAAGCATCGGATCGATGGTTGAACGAAGCTCTTCGTTTTTGAAAGAGCTTGAGAAGAAAGACTATGATAATGTGCTTGTCGTTTGTCATGGGGGTATAATCAGGGCGATCTGCGGATATCTTGAAGACAGAAAAAACGGAATTAAATGGCGCCCGAAACCTCACAACTGTGAAATCAGAGTATATGAGGTTTCGGGAAATAAATATAAGCCGTGTAAAATTTATTGAGCGTATGATTCGGAACAGGTTTTACAGTTAGGATTAGCTTTAGGAAATTTTGCTATTCTCATATTTAATGTTAAAAGATCTATTATCATCATTTTTCCTGTTAAGAGTTCTCCTGCGCCTGTGAAGTATTTAATGGCTTCCATAGCCTGAATTGAACCTATAACGCCGGCTGCAGGACCAAGGATACCTGCTTCTTCACTTGTAGGAACTTCTCCCGGAAGGGGCGGTTCTTCGTATATACATCTGTAGCACGGCCCTTTGCCGGGTACATATGTCATTACCTGTCCGTGTCCTTTAATCACTCCGCCGTAGCAAAAAGGTTTATGCAAATGTACGCACGTATCATTTAATATAAATTCAGTTTCAAAATTATCAACGCAGTCTATTATAAAATCATATTGTGCGATCAGTTCCTCGGCGTTATCTTTTGTAATAAAAAACGGATATGTATTTACATTTATTTCAGGATTTAATGACGAAATATATTTTTTAGCCGATTCGGCTTTGTTCATACCGATAGAATCCAAAGAATGTATTACCTGTCTGTGGATATTACTGATGCTGACTATATCCTTATCAACTATCCCTACAGTTCCTATCCCTGCACCTGCAAGATATTGAAGAACAGGAGATCCAAGACCTCCCGCTCCTGCAACAAGAACCCGGGCTTTTCTCAGTCTGTTCTGACCGATTATTCCTATTTTAGAAGCAAGCATCTGACGGCTGTATTTTTCATACAGATCGCCTTTCATATATGAAGACATCATACAGACGCCTGCAGCGCCGTTTCCTATGCATTTGTGCATGTTTGCCGGAGTAATACCTCCGAGGGCGTAGACGGGAATAGAAACGGAATTGACTGTGTTTCTTAAAAAATCAAGTCCCCTCGGCTCAATTCCCGGTTTGCATGACGTTTCAAAAATATGACCGGCCGTTATATACGAAGCGCCTTTCTGACAGCAAGTAACTGCTTCACTGACAGAATGTATCGATACGCCTATCTTACGGAAGAAAGATTTCTCCTCAACGCTTAGCTTTATGAAATCATCAAATGTCAGATGAATGTACGGATGGTTAAGTCTGAGGGCAGTCTTAATATAGCTGTGAAGCATACATTCCGTGTCGTACCTGCTGCACAATTCTATTACATTTTTCGCCAGGTATTCATATTCCTGCTCCGGAAGATCTTTTTCCCGAAGAATTAAAATATCGATTCCATATTCAAGTATTTCTTTTATCCTGTCTAAAAAATCATTTTCCACAAGATGTCTGTTTGTTATACAGATTTTTAAAGCCATATTTTTTCCTATTCTTCAAATATCATACATAGACATAATCGTTTAATACCGGCTGAAGTCCTTCACCGGAAATATCTTTGTACATTTGATCAAAACTTCTGTCATCAGCGATTTCGAACTGTTCATCTCCGGTATCGGCATCTGTTTCGCCGTTATATTTTTCGGCATGATCGCCTATTCCGGTAGAAACACCTGCAGATACTTTTGTTGCCGCAATCTTTATTATTCCGTCACGAAAGCTCTTTACTTCACGCGAAGAAACGGTTATGCCTGCAAATGGCAGGAAGATTCTGTAGGCGCACAGTATCTGACACAGTTCTTTTTCGTGTACATCCAAAGGATTGATCTTATCATTATTGATTATCGGTCTGAGACGCGGACATGAAAGAGAATATTCCGCATGCGGATATTTTCTCTGAAGATAATAAACGTGAAGAGCTGTCGCAAGAGCGTCTTTTCTGAAATCGGAAAGTCCGAGCAATGCAGAAAAGCCTACGCCTCGCATGCCTCCCATAAGAGCACGTTCCTGAGCTTCAAATCTGTACGGCCAAACACGTTTATGACCCAATAAATGTAAAGTTTCGTATTTATCAGTGTCGTAAGTCTCCTGAAATACAGTGATATAGTCGGCGCCGCATTTATGAAGATATGCGTATTCATCGGTATTTACCGGATATATTTCAAGACCGACGTTTCTGAAATAATTTTGAGCAAGCTTGCATGCTTCACCGATATAATCCACAGGACTCATCGAACGACTTTCGCCTGTCAGCATGAGGATCTCCTCTATACCTGAATCAGCGATTACCTTCATTTCTTTTTCAATTTCTTCCATTGTGAGCTTTTTTCTGTTTATATCGTTATAACAGTTAAAGCCGCAGTATATACAGTAATTTTCGCAATAATTTGCTATGTAAAGCGGAGTGAAGATATATACTGTATTTCCAAAATGCCTGCTTGTTTCAAGCTTGGCTTTTTGAGCCATTTCTTCAAGGAAAGGCGCCGCTGCAGGAGAGAGGAGTGCTTTAAAGTCTTCGATAGTACATCTTTCTGAAGCAAGCGCACGTTTGACATCTGATGCAGTGTATGAATTGTAATCATAAGAGTTCATCTGCAAAATGACTTTATCCATTATGTCTGATTTTATCTGTTCCATGCCTTCCATGTATTTCATATGATCTGTTCTTGAGGAAGGATCGCGTTCAAGTCTGTGCTTTTTTTCAAGAGCTTTTTCACTTAATTTGCCTGAGTCTACGAAAAATGAATTTTCTGCCATTTTAAAAAGTCACCTCCGTTCAGTCTCTTAAGAATCCTGTAAGAGGATCAGAAGCAGATGCACCGCGTTCCAAAACACGTCCAAGACCTGCGAGATATCCTGCTCGTCCGGCTTCGATTGCATTCTTAAACGCAGATGCCATCATCGGAATATTTCCGGCGGTTGCGATGGCTGTGTTTGCCATCACAGCGGCACATCCCATTTCCATTGCTTCACACGCCTGTGAAGGCTTTCCGATGCCTGCGTCAACTATTATCGGAAGATCAATTTCATCGACTAAAATCTGAATAAATTCTTTTGAGGCAAGACCTTTATTTGAACCGATAGGAGCTGCCAGTGGCATTACAGCTGCAGCACCGGCATTTTGAAGATCTCTTGCCGCATAAAGATCCGGATACATGTAAGGAAGTACAACGAAGCCTTCATTTGCAAGGATTTCAGTTGCTTTTATTGTTTCATTATTGTCCGGAAGCAGATATTTACTGTCACGCATTATTTCTATTTTTACAAAATCACCGCAGCCGAGTTCTCTTGACATCCTCGCTATCCTGACGGCTTCTTTAGCGTCTCTTGCCCCTGAAGTATTTGGCAGAAGAGTAACATTGTCAGGGATATAATCAAGAATATTTTCAGAATCTTTTGTATTTGTTCTTCTTACCGCAAGAGTTATTATCTCAGCGCCGGCATTTTCGACAGCTGCCTTGATGAGCTCCATTGAATATTTTCCTGATCCCAGGATGAATCGTGAGGAAAATTCTTTTCCTCCGAGTGTAAATGTATCTTTTTTCATTTTGATTCTCCTTATATAATTGATTTTGGGGTGAACAGCCCCAAATTTATGATACCTTTAAAATTTTTCAGCTTCAGCCGCCGCCTACAAGACTGACAATTTCTACTTCGTCGCCTGCATGCAGATAGAATGTGTCATATTCCGATTTAGGTATTATTTCTTCATTACATTCGACGGCAATACGTCTTTTATCGTAACCGTTAGTCTGCAGATAATAAGAAAGTGAAAGTTCTTCAGCGTCTATATTACATCCGTTAATCTTAATCATATCTTTTCTCCGTCAATATTTTCTCGAAATTTCCTGCTGCGTTTATAAGTTCCGTATGATAAGTACCCAAACCGCGTCCATTTGTTATTTTTTCTGCTGTTTCGGCACAATATTTCCAAAAGGATGAGGCAAGGCATGCTGCTTCAAAACTGTCGTTTTCAACTGATGCAAATATACCGCACAAAACAGAAAGCATACATCCTGCACCTGTTATCTGCTTTGTAAGACTGCTTCCTCCGGAAATGATTTTTGTTCTTGAAACGTCTGCTATTATGTCGGCCGCTCCTGAAATCAGAACTGTGCAGCTATATTTTTGCGCTAAACTTTTGGCACAATTCAAAATTTCTTCCGATGATCCGCTTAAACATGTATCTACGCCATGTTCCGTTATATCTTCAGATATATGATTTTCAGTGCCGCATTGACAAAGCAAAATTTTAGCTTCACTGTAATTAACACGAAAAACGGCAGGAGAGGAGACGGCAAGTAATTTTTGTATATTATCAAGCCGCCATTTGCTTGCGCCGATTCCTACAGGATCGAGTATGATCGGTATTTTTTTGCGTTCAGCTGCAACAGCAGCGCGCCTGCAGGCTTCATATTTTTCTGCTGAAGGTGTACCCGTATTTATAACCAGTGCATCGGCGATTGATACGATATCGGTCATTTCTTCAGGAGCCTGAGCCATTATAGGACTGGCGTTTAATGCCAGCGCAAGATTAGCGCAGTCATTTGCTGTTACTATATTTGATATACAATGTATCAAAGGTGTTTTTTCTTTAATTTTCTTTAAATGATCTAACATTAAACGGCGCCTTTCATTAAGTTTATTTCGACTTATTATTAGAAATTGTACCGAGCATTGCCTGCATCTTGATCAGAACGCCGCCTTTTTTCAGTGTGAATATCAGAATACCGGCGATAATCGATCCTACAACAGTTGAGATTAAGAAAGGAACGACATATACAAAATAACCTATAGAAGCAGCATCTGCATCCATAAATAATATGGCGATAGGATATGAACAAATTCCGCCTATTATACCCGTTCCTATTATTTCACCGGCAAGAGTCGGAATAATTTTCCTTGAGTATTTATAAATAAGACCGCAGAGAAGAGCGCCTATCATACTTCCGGGAAACGCAAGTAATGTGCCCAGTCCGGTAAGATTTCGTATGAGACTTGCCACAAAGGCGGAGCATAAACCAAATTCAGGCCCTAACAAAACAGCACACAATACGTTTACAAAATGTTGAACAGGAGCACATTTGCTTCCGAATAAAGGAAAGCTGACAAGACTTCCGACAACGGCGCATGCCGTCAGTATTCCTGCTACTGCGAGCTTAGATGTTAAAGATTTTTTTCGTTCCATAGATGTTTTTCCTCCATTAAAAAATAAAAAGTTTTCAATACAGATATTCAGCTGTCAGATTAATAAAAGTAAAATGCCTGCTTATATTAAATCTGTCGGTCGAAACTTCAAAAACAAAAAGGAAATTTTGTTTTAATGGTTTCCTCTCACGCCGGAACACGGCTTCCCATCGCTGAAAATACACATGTGAAGGGCGCTCCCCCTGCACACGGGCTCATTTGAGCATCTGAATTGAAAACATGTATAAAAAAAGACCATCCTTATGCGGATAGTCACAAAAAACAAAAATGCTTCCTACGGTGGCATTATCCACATCAGGTATAAAGGTCGAAGCTAAACTTCCTCTCAGCCATTATGGCTCCCTTGCTACTGAAAATAATATCTCTGCATAGAGTATTTGTCAATAAAAGATTAAGAATATTAATTATGATGGATTTATGAATAATCTGCACTTTTGACCTTAGTATCAAATTGTGATATATTGGGTAAATTGAGAAGACAGGATATTAGGAGTCAGAAGATGAAATTGAATAAGAAAGATATGGTTTTATATGCAGTTACCGACAGAGCCTGGCTTAAGGAAGGAGAAACTCTTGTCGATCAGGTCGAAAAAGCGCTCAAAGGCGGCGCATCATTTGTTCAGTTGCGTGAAAAAGAACTCGATGAAGAAAGTTTTTTGAAAGAAGCAATTCAGATCAAGAAAATCTGTGATAAATATAAAGTACCTTTTGTGATCAACGATAATGTAGATATCGCTTTAAAAATAGATGCAGACGGAGTTCATGTCGGGCAGGACGATATGGAGGCTCAGGATGTACGTGCAAAACTCGGACCTGATAAGATAATAGGCGTATCGGCTCATAATGTAGAAGAGGCGCTTAAAGCTGAAGCTATGGGCGCTGATTATCTCGGTTCGGGAGCATGTTTTCATACAGGATCAAAAGATAATGTCACCACTTTGGATCATGAAGAACTGGAAAGAATCTGCAGCTCTGTCAATATCCCTGTAGTTGCCATAGGTGGGATATCGAAAGATAATATATCGAAGCTTTCCGGACGGGGAGTCAGCGGAGTAGCTGTTATCAGCGCAATTTTCGCTGCTGAAAATATAGAAGAAGAAACGAGAGAATTAAAACTTATCACTGAAGAAATGCTTAAGAAGTAATAGAAGAGGAGTATTAGTTAAAATGATTAGGGGAGTGATTTTTGACGTAGACGGTACGATTTTAGACACTATGTGGATCTGGGACGGCATCGCGACAAAATATATAGAATCATTCAGTAAAAAACCGGAAAATAATATAGGTGAAAAATTATACTCGCTGTCTTTCGGCGAGGCTATGAGTTATATTAAAGATACATATAAAATAGACAGATCATTAGAACAGATAACTTCAGATGTAAAAGATATGGTCAGAAGATTTTATGAAGATGAATCAGCGCCTAAAAAAGGCGTTATTAAACTGATACATAATCTTTATGATAAAGGAATTCCGATGGCTGCTGCGACTTCAAATGAGAAAGATTATATTATTAAAGCTTTTGAACGTCTCGGTATTTTTAGCTGTTTCAAAAAAGTAGTCAACTGCGGAGAATACAATACCACAAAGTTCTCTCCGGATATTTATATGCATGCATCGGAAGGATTTAATCTTCCCATAGAAAACATAGCAGTTTTTGAAGATGCGTTCTATGCCGTTAAAACAGCTAAAGACGCCGGATTCATTACTATCGGAGTTGCTGAACCGACGGCAAAAAATGAAGAGGATCAGATCCGGGAATATGCAGATGCATTTATTAATGATTTCGATGAATTTGATATAAATGATTTTTGATAACACGCCTCCTTTATCTGTTTGAAGGAGGCGTATGTTTTTTTAATATAACGCTCGTAGATCTGGATTTAAGCACAAGCTCGTCATTTTGATTATATACTTCCATCGTTACCCATATAGCGCCGTTGTATGGATTACGCTCGAATTTATCGTCTACATAGGCGATTCCGTGAAGCGTATCTCCGGCAAAAACAGGCCTGTAAAATTTCATGTTCAGATCTGAACCTCCGATATCCTGAGTCTGTCCGAAATTTCTCGGAGCGTATTCGCCCCACATAAGAGCAAACGTATAAATTCCCGGAGCTGTTATCTGACCGGCTCTTGTTGAAGCGGCAAATTTATCGCTTACATGACACCATGCGGCGTTATAATGCGCTGAAAAATCAAGCATTTTTTCTCTTTCAACTTTAACCTCAGGCAATTTAACGCAATCGCCTATCTGAATTTCTTCGTAATACATATATATATCTCCAATTTTTTAGTTTTCTTTCTCTCTTAGTGTAACGGCATTTGCCGCTTTTCGACGTCTCATATCTGACATCGCAGCGTAGTGTTTCTTTGTTGTATTAACGTCTTTATGACCAAGAACATCGGCGACGAGATAAATATCGCCTGTTTCCTGATAAAGAGCGGTGCCGTATGTGCTCCTAAGCTTATGAGGCGTTATTTTCTTTGTTGACGTTACCTGACGTGAGTATTTTTTTACAAGATTTTCAACAGTCTTTACGCCGATTCTTTTGCGCTGAGATGATAGAAACAGCGCATTTTCGTGTCCTTCAAGAGGTTCAATATTTTCACGTTCCTCAAGATAATTCAGAAGGGCATTTTCAACCTCTTCGCCAAAGTATACCATCATTTCATTTCCGCCTTTTCTTACTACACGGATTCCGCCTTTGTTAAAATCCACATCCTGCAGATCAAGTCCTACACATTCGGAAACACGAACACCTGTTCCTAGTAGGAGAGTAACTATTGCAAGATCTCTGGTTTTATTTTTTTCAAGGTACTTTTTCTGATGTTCAGACACTGTAGAATTGCCTGATTCAATAATATCAAGAAGCGTCGCAACTTCATCGGCTTCAAGTCTTATAATATCTTTTTCATGAAGCTTCGGCATTTCAATCAAAAGAGTAGGATTTGTTTTTATCAGCTCATGCTTGAAATAATATGCATAAAACGACCTGAGAGCGCTCAGTTTGCGTTTTATGCCGCGTTCGCCGTTAGTTATATATTCATCGGAATCGGACGATTTGTATGCCTTTAAAAATTCGATATATTCCTCGAGATCAAGAGGAGTTACCATATCTAAAACATCGATAGTAAGCTCTGTGATCTGTTTATCTTTAAATACAGGATTTTGTTCTATAAGAAACTGAAAGAAAGTGCGGATATCGTAAGCGTACTTGATGCGCGTGCTTGTTTCTGTTGTGATGCTTGCAGCTCTGAAATAATCAGATGCAAAGGCAGGAAGAGTTTTAA
>CASDUB010000115.1 GCA_949283905.1 uncultured Lachnospiraceae bacterium
CTACGGCATTACGATGCGGTTCATGTGTGTAGTTTTGAAAGTATAAAAGATTTAAGAGTGACGAGAGATCGTTGCTCTTTTTTTATTGTCAAAAGTTATTTAAAAATAAAAAAATCTTTGGATTTAAATTTAAAATATAAAAATAATTATAAAAATCCTGCATTTTTGTAGTAAGATAGTATTATTACACGAACATTCCGGTATAAAAATATGTTTAAAAATGATATTTTATTTGAGGCGAAATATGGTTAAAGATAATAAAAGCTATATTTATGACTACTTTTCAAAACAAAATATGGAAAAAATGCTTACTGCGTTTCATAAGAGCACGGGACTCAGAGTGCAGCTTACAAATGCGGAGGGAGACGAACTTTTCTCGGCAGGAGAGCAGGCTCCTTTTTGTGCGGAATTCGAAAAACGTATCCCGATTAAGGATTCATGCAAAAAGCAGCATATGAACGCATGCATTCAGGCCATAAAATGGGGAGAGACTTATATATTTAACTGCAGCGCCGGATTATGTCATATCGTATGCCCTATCTTGTATAAAAATACGATTATGGGTTCGGTTATAGCAGGACCTTTTTTGCTGGATGAGCCTGATTCTGAGCTTTTAACTGATCTTGAGAAAAAATATAAGTTAAATACTAATTCTCTTGTAAAGCTTTCATCTGATTTGTTTGAAATTAATGAAGTATCGCCTGAAATGGCGGAGCAGTACAGCAGACTGTTGTACTATCTTATAGGCAGTTTCAGTTATGGCAGCCGCGAAATAATGTTCTACAATAAAAACAAGGCGTATCAGCAGGCAAGAATAGGGGAAACGATACATCAGTTTAAATCAGGCGGAGCAACTGAAATTATTGAATATGATTACGCAAGAGAAAAGAAATTTTTAAGTACTGTCAGAGACGGAGATATCGCAGAAGCAAAAAAACAGTTGAATGAATTGCTTGCCCATATTTTATTGTTCGAAAATCATGATATTGACAGAATTCGTGTGAGATTAGGAGAACTATATACCGGCATTTCTCGTGCTGCGATTAATCGCGGCGCTGATATAAACAGTATTTTAGAAATCAATTGCAAAGCGGTTGATGCTTTATACAGTACCAGATCATTCGAAGATATGTTTCAGACTATGCAGGAAAATCTTGAATCATATCTTTCGGATACATATTTTATCAGCAAAAAAGAAAATCAGAGCATAAAGAGAGCGGTGGATTATATTACTCAGAATTATGGGGAAGACATTTCTCTTGAAGATGTGGCTGACCACATACAGATAAACCCTTCGTATCTGTGCGTTCTGTTCAAGAAAAATATAGGGATGACTTTTTCACATTTCTTAAACAAGATAAGGATTGATAAAGCCAAGCAGCTTCTTGAAAATACGGAATACTCCGTCATGGAAATTGCGGTTGCCTGCGGTTTCAGCGATCAGAGCTATTTTACGAAAGTCTTTAAAAAATATACCGGCGTTACGCCGAAAAAATACAGATAAAATTAAAAGAACGCTGCAGCGATAATTCATGTTATCGTGCAGCGTTTTGAGATTATTTACATATTTCATCAGAATCGAGAATAACGGTAAAAGGACCGTCATTCACCAGTTCTATCTTCATATCGGCTCCGAAGATGCCTCGTTCTACAGTTGGAACATATTTTTTAGCTTCTTCAATCAGATGGTCGTACATAGGAGATGCCATGTCGGGTTTTCCGGCTTTTATAAAGCTCGGACGGTTGCCTTTTTTGCAGTCGGCATAAAGTGTGAACTGTGAAATCAGCATAAGCTGACCGTTCACATCGGCAAGAGAAAGGTTTGTCTTGCCTTCCGAATCCTCAAAAATTCGAAGACCGCAGAGCTTTTTCACCATTTTGTCGGCTATTTCGACAGTATCGGTTTCGGCGATACCGCAGAGCACCATGAGACCGTCATTTATCCTGCCATGTACCTTGTTATCTATAGTTACTGTTGCGTGTTTCACTCTTTGAATTACAAATCTCATAATTAAACTCTCCATTTATAAAAACTCGATAATCCGTATTATAAGATGAAACACGCGTTTCAACAATAGGCAATTATTATTGCTCTGTTATAGGAATCAGATTTACTGATTCGATTATAGCTTTACCTTCATCCGAATATACAAAATCAAAGAAATTTTGTACAAGTTCGTTTTGCTCGCTAATTTCACCCATAGTAGCCATTACCATGGTTTTTGTTAAACTGTATGATCCGTCTTGAATCGTTTCCAGAGAAGGCTTTACATCATCAACAGCGAGAGCCACAACTGTGTCATTTACAATAGCCGAAGAGCAATATCCGATAGCTCCTTCAGTCTCGCCGACTTTAATTAAAACAGGGCCTGAACCGCTGAGCTCGCTTGAATATTCACATTTATCTACAATATTTAAAATCTCTTCGAACGGATCTCTTGTTCCGGAACCGGCTTCATGTCCCATTGTGATTATAGGCATGTCAGGTCCGCCGACTTCCTGCCAGTTTGTTATTTTGCCCTGGTATATGTCTGCAATCTGTTCGGAAGACAGTTTTTCTACACCTGTAACAGAAGGATTTACGATTACGGCGATTCCGTCTTTTGCAACAACATTTTCGGCTATTCCCTGATCTTTCTCTTCCTGAGTCAGATTTCTGGAAGATGTTCCGATATCGGTAGTTCCTGCGAGAAGAGCCTCAATTCCTGCTGTTGAGCCAATGTATTCTGCTGATACTGTTATATTCTGATTTTTTTCCATGTAACTTTCAGATAAAACATTGCAAAGTTCTTCCATGGATGTGCTGCCGGCCAGCTGGATGTTTCCTGACAGCTGTTTTTCAGAACCGCATCCGCATACGGCAATCGCGGTTCCAAGACAGAGAGAAAGTACTGCAAGGCCTTTTTTAAAGTTAATTCGGTTTTTTCTGATTTTCATATTGTCACCTCATATATGTTTTATATTTTCTTAATACCCATTTCAATTGCTGCTATATCTTTGCTGTATTCATAATATTTTTCCGGTGCTAAAGGATTAATGGCCAAAAGAGGGATTTCTCTTTCGTAAAGTGAACCATGAGTCCTTACCTGATCCGTTTTAAGACGTTCGCCTGCAACTTCTCCAAACGCACATCCTTCAGCAGCCAGCAGCACATAATCTCCGATCTCGCTTTCGGGAAGATTAAATTCTTTAGCGGCTTCAGTGCTTGTCATGATTTTTTCAATTTCAAGTGTTTCTTCAGCAATCTTTAAGAATGCAGGAATTTCCCGATCATTTTCAATAAAGATATAGAGGATGCCGCCTTCCTGATAAATATGATTTTCCACATACCGGTCTTTTAACGGAGGGAGGCAGTAGAGATGAAGTCCCATATTATCCGAAATATTCTGAAAATTGATCAATTTTGTTTTTTGATTCATTCCGTGATCGGCTGTGATATAAATTCTTCTGTCAGGGTCGATTTCATGAATTTTTGAAATGTATTTATCGGCAAACCGTATCTGCTCTTTTGCTTCCGGCGTTCCCGGTGCGTAGTGATGAAATACAAAATCATTGGTCGTGCAGTAAACCAAATCAGGATCTTCTTTTTCGATGCAGGCAAGCGCCGCTTTATAAATCCATTCTGTGCTTTCCGGAGACTGCACTTCAGGAGGCATATCCAGATTTAAACGCTCTAGTATTTTTTTATCAGGATCCTGAACACTGATTCCTATATCAGCACCTTCGCCATAAACGCCTAATACTTTGCCTTTTACCGTAAGAAGAGCGGTTTTTTTGCCTTCTTTTTTATAAGCCTGAAGAATTGTTTCTGCTTTCATAAAGCCGCGTTCTTCAATAAATCCTTCTTCTTTTGTTTTGCGATTATAATAATAGTTGCCTACAACTTTTGTGTCTTCCGGGAAACGGCCTGAAAGAATACATGCATGGTTTACATTTGTTACAGATGGTATAGCGCTTTTTACCGTTTTTACGAATCCGCATGAATCGGCTGCAGCAAACAAATTCGGTGCAGTCTCTCTCGTAAAATATTGCGGAGCGCAGCCATCGATTACAATGATTAATGCCTTATCCATTTGTTTTATTTTCCTCCTTTGATATGTCTGCATTATAGCATTCAAACTTTCTATTGAAAAATATGAATATAATACTATTATTATAAGTAAATACTTACATACGGATAAAAATGCATATGACTATGAACTAGGAGGTGGAAAACATTATGACTATAAGAAATCTTGAGATTTTTGAGGAAGTATGCCGATGCATGAATATGAGCAAAGCGGCACAGAACCTTTTGGTGTCCCAGTCTTCGGTCAGTCAGGCGGTAGCGGCGCTGGAAAAGGAATACAACACTATATTGTTCGAACGCTTAAATCACACTTTATATATGACCGATTCAGGAAAAGAACTGCTGTTTCTTTCGCATCAGGTTTTAAAAACCATCGACCAGTTGGAAAATCGCATGAAAGACAGTGCGTATAAGAAAAAATTAAAGTTGGGAGTCAGCACTACGATTTGCGACTGCCTGATATATTCATTGCTGGAAGATTATGAAAAGCAATATGGAGATATTCATATTTCGGTAGAAATGGGAAATACGAAATCCATGGAGAAAAAACTTTTAACGGCTAAAATGGATATGGCTATTATACAGAGAACATCTCTTTCGCCGTTTTTGAGATATGTTCCGTTTCTGGAGGACAGGATGGCCGTTGTCTGCTGGAAAGAACATCCATTATGCGGAAAAACTGTGACATTGGAAGAACTGAAAAGCGAAAATATGGTGGTCAGGGAAAAAGGAAGCGGTACTCAGATGCTCATTGACCGCATTTTTACAGAACACCGTCTGTCCATGAAAAAAAGCTGGACATGCATGGGATCGGATTCAGTGAAAAAAGCTGTAGCTCACAAAGTAGGAATAGCTGTCATATCTCGGTTCCTTGTGGCGGAAGAATTAAAACAGGGAACTTTGGGTGAAATTTTTATCAGTAATCAGGAATTTACTCGTTGGTTTGATTTGGTATATCATAAGGACAAGATACAAAACAGAGAATTTAAAAGTTTTCTGAATTTTTGCAGTTCATTGGACAGGGAAAAGTTAGAAAAACTCATTGAAGATGATATAAAATATGAGATCTGAATTATTATAAAAGGGAAAAGTGCTTTTGGAGGAACTTTAAATGTACGATCGCATCAAATATTTTTTGAAAGCAGCAGAAACCGGCAGCTTTACGAAAGCTGCAAACCAGATGTTTATTTCACCGCAGGCGCTTACTAAACAGATTGCGAAGCTTGAAGAACAGATAGGCGGAAGGCTGTTTGAGAGAAATTCTACAGGTGTAACACTGACAGAACTTGGCGAATATGCA
This sequence comes from uncultured Lachnospiraceae bacterium, assembly GCA_949283905.1. GTDB lineage: Bacteria > Bacillota > Clostridia > Lachnospirales > Lachnospiraceae > Alectryocaccobium. The sequence goes on from CASDUB010000115.1 coordinate 5,370, forward strand.
AAAATCCAATTTTTAAAGATAGATGAATCCATTAACTATACATTCGAACAATTGCGGAAACGAACAAAAAGAAAGATACAAACGGGATTTTTTTCGGCATTGCCGAAAGACGAAATAATAACTCCGATTATTTCACATATGGTTGTAAATCATCCTGATTATCAGATTGGTTTTGAGCTGATAGAGATGGCAGAAGGGAAAGAAAAACTCTTATCGGGAGAGTTGGATTTTTTATTTACAAATATTGTAGCGGATGAGGATTGGGGAGAGTGCAGCCGCTATTCATTTATGAAATCCCGGGCAAAGATAGTAGTGTCGCTTAATCATCCATGGTCAATAAAGAATGAGGTGACAATAGAAGATTTAGAAAAAGAAAAGTTTTATAAGCAGTATCATCCGGAAAAAAAGGAAAGAAATGAGACAGCTGACGGTTTTTATAATAATATTCCTTGTGGTAAAGTGGAATGCGTTCCAAATTTTCAGACATTGTTGGAGATGTTGAAAATGGGGGACGGGTTTGCGGTTTTTCCTTTGGCATTTGATAATGCGGATGATTCTCAAATTAAGAGTTTTGATTATCCGGGCGAATCAATTGATTTTTATACTGCTATGATTTACAATGCTTCGAACGGAAGAAATGAAATAAGAAGAATAGCAGAAGAAATAATTTATGAGTTTGGGCTGAATGAAATATAGAAAAATTATTAGAAAGACAGAGCGTCAACCTGAAGTTGATGCCCTGCCTTTTTTTGATGCTTCTAAGAGTTAAACAGTAGATTTATAATTTAAGTACAAAAAATAAAAAAGGAGGCAAGTATGAAGAAGAAAATTTTAAGTTTAGTGTTGGCAGGAATTTTAGGCGCATCTATTCTTTCCGGATGTGCGGCAAACGAGGAAAATTCAGAGTCTGTTTCAGTGTCTGAATCAGAAGATGTAACAGAAGAGGCAACGGAAGAATCAGTTGACGTTTCAACTGAAGAGCCTGAACTTTCAGGTGAAGGAAAATCAATTTCGGCGTTATTTTTCTCACTTGAAGGAGAATATTTTACACAGTTTGACGGTTGGTTAAAGGACGGATTTGAAGAAAAAGGTTATAAGTATGAAAGCCAGTCATGTAACTTCGATCCGGTGACACAGATCGAGCAGATTGAGAATGCGACAGCAAAAGGATCAACTGCTATTTGGCTTTGGGCTGTAGATGGAAAACAGGTTCATGACGCGTGCAAAGCAGCAAAAGAAGCAGGAGTGATTATTTATTCATTTGTTCAGAATCCGGGTGACGATGCCGTAACAATGAGCCGTGGAACAGACGAAAAAGAATGCGGCGAAGTTATCGCGCAGCTTGCGATTGAATGGGCGGATAAAGAGTATGGAGCAGATGCTGAAGCAGGAAGCATTGATACTATTTTCATTGGAAATGAGACGTCGGAGAACATGAAAACCCGCTATGAAGCTGCTATTGAAGGTGTCAAAGCAGATGATAGATTTAATATACTTGAGACTGTTACAACAGGAAGCTCTACAGTTGAAGGACAGGAAGCAACCGAAAATATGTATGCTAAGTATGGCGATACAATTGACGCCATAATTACTATAGACGGAGCTACAGTACTTGGAGTGCTCGCTTATATTGATTCAGAAGCATGTCCTGAGGCAGATCCTGTACGATTAGGCGTTTTCGCAACTGAAATTGATACAGAACTGGCAGATTACATGAGAAGAGGTCTTTATGATGGTGCAGGTATCAATGGAGGAAATCCATATGAAAACGTACTTGAACAGATAGAAGAACTTGATCAGCTTATTAATGGTCAGATAGAAGGCGGATTTTCTGCAGTAGATATTGGAATGTGTACAGCGGATAATGTTGAAGAATATGGATATTGATATAAACAATACTTAATTATTTTTCATACCAGGGTTTGTTATACTGACTGCGGTATAGCAGACCCTCTTTTAATGTAAAATGTTAAGACTCATTTGGCAGGAAGTCCATTTGATTTTAATACAATTTATGATATTTTAGATATAAAATGATAAACACAAGTAATGATAAGTAGGTGGTTGAATGCAGACAAATAAAGAAGCGGCTATCGCATTTTTAAAAGGCGAAAACTGTGATCATTTTGTAAATATGAATACGGTTATTAAAGATGTATGCTTTCCGGGAGACAGATTTTTTGGAGCGGATTTTTTTGATCCCTATGGCACAGGACCTGACGCATGGGGCGTTATGTGGACAAATCAGGGACCGAGCCCGCAGTTTGACGGGAATACTGTGGCAAAAGGATTTAAAATGTTTGATGAGATGGACGAATGGAGAGATCATATCCATTTTCCGGACTTTGATAAGATCCATGCGAAAGAAGCTCTTCAGGGAATGTATGAAGGAATGCGTGTGGATAAGGAAAACGACGTTGTCTCATGTCTGATGCTGTCGGGAGCGTTCGAAAGAATGAATCAGTGTATCGGATTTGAGAACGCCCTCTGCGCATTTTATGAATATCCCGACGAAGTGAAAGAGTTTTTTGAAGAATTCTGTGATTACAGGATCAAATGTATAGAGCTGGCGCATGATGTATTTCATCCGGAGGTCATTCATATGCATGACGACTGGGGAACGGAAAGCAATATGTTTTTTGATCCTGAACTTTGGAGAGAATTCATCAAACCAATCGAAAGGCGATATGCTGACCGTATACATGAGCTTGGAATGATCTATCTTCATCATTCCTGCGGATATATAAAGCAGATAATTCCTGATCTGGTGGAGATCGGAGTTGATGCACTTGAACCTGTAATGCTGAAAAATGATGTTGATGATATTCTTAAGAACTACGGCGAAAAGATAACGATTTTAGGAGGAGTCGAAAATCGTATCGTAGACGCGCCTGACGCTGCCGAGGAACAGATACGTGAAGAAGTCAGAAATTCAATGGACAAATACGCTCACTTAAGCAGCAGATTTTGTTCTTATTACATTCCGACCAACGAACAGCATTTCAATATATTCAATGATGAGTTGGATAAATACGGAAAAGAGCTGTTTGAAAAAAAGTAAATAATGAGGTCTATAGAAAAAGCTGAACATTTCGCGCAGATTGCGAGTGTTCAGCTTTTTTTAACAAAAGTCATCCTTCGGTGTAGTTTAAAATATCTTCCACGATTTCACAGGTGTATGAATTAAGTTGATTAATCAGATTCAGTTGTTTCCGTTATGGAAACAACTGAATCCTCGCTTAGGTCTACGGATGCAAAAAATAGTTCCGTAATATATTTAAATGAAGTAAACTATAGATGATAAAGAAAATTTTGTTATTAATATAGTAATTTATAAAATTTGTTGATATAGAATTTTTGAAATGAACATATTATAGTGAAACAGTAAAAGTAAAATATACGAAAACAATTTTCCGTAATATATAATGAGCCTTTCAAAATGATAAACGAATATCTCTTGGGCATGGATATGGGAACGACCAATATCAAAGCCATAATCATCGATACAAAAGGAAATATGATCGCATCGGCGTCAAGAAAGCAGAACCTTATTCAGCCGAAGCCGCTTCATGTTGAGCAGGATGCGAACGAATGGTGGAAAAGCGCTGTTGAAATTTTTCGCGAGCTGAGGCTTAAGGCAGGAAATTCTGTTATGGAAAATATCAGGGGGATATGCGTAAGCTCTCACACCGTTACGATACTGCCGCTTGATAAAGACGGAAATATACTGCGCAATGCTATCATTTGGATGGATAACAGAGCTGATGAAGAAGTAAAAGAACTTACGGAAAAGATAGGGCTTGAGCGGTACAGAAATATCATAGGGACAAATCCGAGCGGAACATTTATGGCAGGAAAATTGCTGTGGCTGAAGAAAAATGAACCGCATACTCTTGAAAAAACAGAAAAAATACTGCAGGCAAGTTCGTTTATAAATTACAGACTGACCGGCGTAATGAGCATGGATGACTCTCAGGCGGCAATGACACAGTGCTGGGACAGAAATAATGAGGAATGGTCAAAAACGGTGGGAGATGCAATAGGAGTGGATCTTGATCTGCTTCTTCCGAATCCAAAACCCTGCGGAGAGATAATAGGGACGGTATCGCAAAAAGCATCGCTTGAAACGGGATTAAGTAAAGGTATTCCTGTGATGGCGGGAGCAAGCGACTGCATGACGAGCATGTATGCAACCGGTATTACAAAAATCTCGGAAGCAGGAGAGTCGTCAGGAACAACGTCAATGATTTTTGTCGGAAGCGAAAAGCAGAGCAGGCCTGAATGCAGGGTTTCGACGAAAAAATGCGATCTTCCCGGAATGCCATATATTTATGACGCACCTTTAAGCGCGACAGGTGCATCTCTTGAATGGTTTTTAAAAACAATAGGAAAAGAATATGAGATATGTGCCGCGGCTAAGAATATCGGAATATATGAATACATGAATAGTGCAGCGGAAAAAGTAAAAGCAGGAAGCAACGGAGTATTTTATTATCCGTATCTTCAGGGGGAACGCGCACCTCTTTGGAATTCATATGCAAGGGGAATGTTCATAGGAATGTCGTTGAGTACAACTACAGACGATATGGCAAGAGCTGTATTAGAAGGGACGGCGTTTGCGATACGTCATGTAGTTGAAGTTATAAAAGATGAAGGAGCAGAAATCAGTTCACTCAGGATCACCGGAGGCGGAGCGAAGAGCCGCACATGGTCAAAGATAAAAGCCGCGATGCTTGGCGTGCCGGTTCTGATTCCTGATGAAAAATCCGGAGAAGTGCCGTTTGGAGATGCTCTTATTGCGGGCAAATCAGTCGGTATATTTGAAGATCTCTCCGAATCAATAAAAGAGCTTATTGAAGTTAAAGAAGTAATAGAGCATGACAGAGAATGGGAGGCGTATTACAATGATGCGTTTCCGTATTTTAAAGAAATGTATCTGAAATTGGATGAAACGCTTAAAGAACTTCAGGAAATGCAGTCGAAGAGAAAATGATCATTGGTTTGAAATTGATTGCGATGTTCAGGCTAAGTGCTTATAATTAACGTAGCAGGTATCTTAATTGAATCTGACTATTATTGAGAGGGGTAATCAAATGAAAAAACTAAATAAAAAGGAGAAGCATGAGCAGTGTATGCGCGAGATCAAGGGCACGCTTATCGTAGTGGTTCTATGCTGCGTTTGGCATATTCTGACTGCTTTTTTGTTAAACGGGACAGGATTGTATTTTCTCGGAATGCCGGCGTGGTTCAGCGTATCGGTGTTGGGCACGGTGGTTATCGCAATAGCAGGTCTTGCAATCCTTCTGAAAAAAGTATTTGTGGACTTTGAATACGATGATGAAGAGGAGGAAAAGATCGATGTCAACTAATCAGATCATTATTCTCGTTATCTTCATAGCGTATCTTGTGTTGAACGTAGTGGTTGGACTGGTATTCAGCAAAAATCAGGAAAAAGCCACAAAACTTTCTGCGGAAAAGAAATTTTTCATCGGCGGCCGCAATATGAACGGTCTTATACTTGCGATGACAACTATGGCAACATATACGTCTGTAAGTTCTTTTATTTCGGGACCGGGAGCGGCAGGTCTTACATATGGCTATGCACAGGTTTGGGTGGCTGCAGTACAGGTGCCGGTTACATTTCTTGTACTTGGAGTGCTCGGAAATAAACTTGCACTTGTTTCAAGAAGAACCGGTGCGGTAACCGTTGTAGGATATCTTAAAGAACGTTATAAAAGCGACGCGCTTGTTATAACAGTGAGTCTTTTAATGGTTGCGTTTTTTATAGCGCAGATGATAGGACAATTTACAGGCGGCGCAACGCTCATTTCGTCAATAACAGGACTTCCGCATGGATGGGCGCTTGTTATATTCGGCGTTGTTCTTATTGTATACACGGCGTTTGGCGGATTTGCCGCTGTAGCTATAACAGATACGATACAGGGCTTTATTATGTGCGTCGGAACATTTCTGCTTATTTTCTTTGTTCTTAAAGCAGGCGGCGGCCTTGCGGGTATAGACGCAGGACTTCAGGCAAATCTTCCGGGTACATATGATAATATGTTTGCCGTTTATTCACCGGGAGCATTGATCAGTTTTTGGGTTCTTGTGGGATTCGGAACGTTAGGACTTCCTCAGACGGCAGTAAGGGGCATGAGTTTTAAGAGCACGAAGAGCCTTCATTCGGCTATGTGGATAGGATGCATCACATGCACCTTTATCATAGTCGGAATGCATCTGGCAGGATGCTGGGCAGGAGCGCTTGTCGATTCAAATAACCTTCCGACGTCGGATTATTTTATTCCGGCTATAGTTCAGCAGATAATGCCTGTCGGAATTGCCGGAATATTCCTGACTGCGCCGATGGCAGCGGTTATGTCGACTGTTGATTCGCTGCTCATTCTTGTTTCGGCAGCGATAATCAAGGATCTTTGGAAAACATATGTTGTAAAAGATGATCCTAAAAAACTTGAGAGATACAATAGAAATTTAAAGAAGACAAGTACTCTTATTACGATAGCTTTTGGCGTACTTACGATGGTACTCACAATCGATCCGCCGGATATTATCTTTTTCCTTAATCTGTTTGCTTTCGGCGGCCTTGAATGTTCGTTTTTATGGCCTCTTGTCGGCGGCCTTTTCTGGAAGAAAGGTACGAAGCAGGCTGCGGTGGCAAGCTCAATAGGTGCGGTGGCAACATATATATTCTGCTATTACTTTGTGGATATTGCGGGAATCAACGCTGTTGTATGGGGCCTTTTAGTGGGA
>CASDUB010000116.1 GCA_949283905.1 uncultured Lachnospiraceae bacterium
ACAACTTTTGTAACTCTCTTGATGGAAACAACTTTTTCTTCCAGCTCTAACTGGCTGGCATCAATGATTGTATGTCTCATGTGTCTTTCTCCTTTCTGTTAGAATACCAATCCGGCTTCACGCGCTGCGTCAGCTAAAGCCTGAATTTTGCCCTGGTAAATAAATCCACCACGGTCAAAAACTACCTCTGTAATACCGGCCTCAACGGCTTTCTTACCGATTACTGTTCCTAAATATGCTGCTGCTTTCACATCATTTGTCTTCTCAAGCTCAGCTTTTACGTCTTTCTGAGTCGTTGAAGCAGAAACAAGTGTTTTTCCGCATGAATCATCGATGATCTGTGCATACATATGCATGTTGCTGCGGAATACCGCAAGACGTGGTCTTGCTGCTGTTCCGGAAATGTGATTGCGCATTCTTCTATGTTTTTTCTGACGAACTTCAGCTCTTGAAACTTTATTTATCATAACCACACTCTCCTTAATTATTTCTTACCGGTCTTGCCGACTTTACGACGGATAACTTCATCAGCATATTTGATACCTTTGCCTTTATATGGCTCAGGTCTTCTCTTCTCACGGATCTCAGCTGCGTACTGTCCGACTTTCTCTTTGTCGATACCTTTAACTGTGATCTTGTTTCCTTCTACTACTGACTCGATTCCTTCCGGATCTTCCATTTCAACCGGATGAGAGTATCCAAGGTTAAGAGTTAATTTCTTGCCCTGTTTAGCTGCACGGTAACCTACACCGTTAACCTCAAGAACTTTCTGGTATCCTTCGTTTACACCTACTACCATGTTGTGGATAAGTGTTCTTGTAAGTCCGTGAAGAGATTTCATTTTCTTAAGATCGTTAGGTCTTGTTACAACAACATGACCGTCTTCCACTTTGATAGTCATCTCCTCAGGAAGAACTCTTGTAAGTGTTCCCTTAGGTCCTTTAACAGTTACGTCATTTCCTTCTTTTACTTCTACAGTTACACCGGCCGGAATTACAACCGGTAATCTGCCGATACGTGACATATAATTGTCCTCCTATTTAACTTAAATTTTCGGAGAAGGCCTTAAGCCTTCTCTGTTTTCAGTTCTGGAAGTGTTCACATATTTTCTTCCGATTTAATTACCATACGTAAGCAAGTACTTCGCCGCCAACCTGGAGCTTTCTTGCTTCTTTATCAGTAATTACGCCCTGATTTGTAGAAAGGATTGCAATTCCCAATCCGCCTAAAACCTTAGGAAGCTCTTCTTTGTTAACATAGATACGAAGACCCGGTTTAGAGATTCTCTTAAGACCTGAGATGATCTTTTCGTTCTTGTTTGAACCATATTTTAATGTAATATGGATGTTATTGTAAGATCCTGCTTCCTCAATTGTATATTTTGCGATATATCCTTCTTTAAGAAGAATATCAGCGATAGCAACTTTCATTTTAGATGCCGGAACATCTACTGAATCATGTTTTGCAGCATTTGCGTTACGAATTCTTGTAAGCATATCTGCGATTGGATCGCTCATTGACATATTGTGTTTCCTCCTTTCTAAAATTACCAGCTGGCTTTCTTAACACCAGGGATCTGGCCTTTATATGCTAATTCACGGAAACATATACGGCAAATGCCATATTTTCTCAAATATGCATGTGGACGTCCGCAAATTCTGCAGCGGCTGTATTCTCTTGTAGAGAATTTCGGTTTGCGCTGCTGTTTAATTTTCATTGCTGTCTTAGCCATGAATTTTTCCTCCTAATAATCACTTAGCAAATGGCATGTTGAATAATCTTAATAATTCACGTGCTTCTTCATCAGTTTTAGCAGTTGTTACGAAAATGACATCCATTCCGCGAACTTTGTCGATTTTATCATATTCAATCTCAGGGAAAATAAGCTGCTCTTTGATACCAAGAGAGTAGTTTCCTCTGCCATCGAAAGCGTTAGGATTAACGCCACGGAAGTCACGTACACGAGGAAGAGCGAGGTTGATCAGACGATCAGCGAACTCATACATCTTCTCGCCACGAAGAGTTGTTTTGCATCCGATTGCCATGCCTTCACGGATCTTGAAGTTAGCAACAGCTTTTTTAGCTTTTGTTACAACAACTTTCTGACCTGTGATCTTTTCCATATCCGCTACTGCAGAATCAAGAACTTTAGCATTGTCTTTTGCTTCGCCAACTCCCATGTTAACAACGATCTTGTCAAGCTTAGGAACTTCCATAATGTTTTTATATCCGAATTTTTTGATCATTGCGTCAACGATCTCATTCTTGTATAAATCTTTATATCTACTCATGATATTTGGTCTCCTTCCCTGCTCAATCAACTACTTCGCCTGTTTTCTTAGCGACACGTACCTTTTTGCCATCCTCAATCTTGTATCCAAGACGAGTAGCCTGGCCTTTATGAAGGTACATTACGTTTGAAAGATCAATTGGAGCCTCTTTAGACACAATTCCGCCTGCCTGGTTTGAAGCGCTTGGTTTTGTGTGTTTTGTGATCATATTAACGCCTTCAACGATAACGCGGTTTTTCTTCGGCTCTACTGAAAGAACTTTTCCCTCTTTATCTTTATCTTTTCCGGCAATGATTTTGACCATATCACCTGTTTTAATCTTTACTGACATGACCGTCCTCCATTATAATACTTCCGGTGCGAGTGAAACGATCTTCATGAACTGTTTCTCACGAAGCTCTCTCGCAACTGGTCCAAAAATACGAGTTCCTCTTGGTGTTTTGTCATCTTTGATGATTACTGCTGCGTTCTCATCGAAACGGATGTAAGATCCGTCTTTACGACGAGCGCCCTTTACTGTACGAACTACAACAGCTTTAACTACATCACCTTTTTTAACAACGCCACCTGGTGTTGCATCTTTAACAGTAGCAACTATTACGTCTCCGATATTTGCATATCTTCTTGTTGAGCCACCCATTACACGAATGCAAAGAATTTCTTTAGCACCGGTATTATCAGCGACTCTGAGTCTACTTTCCTGCTGGATCATACTGGTATATCCTCCTTCAGCACTCTTAATTATTTAGCTCTTTCAATAATTTCTACAAGACGCCATCTTTTATCTTTTGATAATGGTCTTGTCTCCATGACTTTTACTGTATCACCGATACGGCAAGCATTTTCAGCATCATGGGCTTTTAATTTATATGTTGACTTTACAATTTTTTTGTAAAGCGGATGTTTTACGTGATCTTCGATAGCAACAACGATTGTCTTGTCCATTTTATCGCTTACTACTTTGCCGACACGTGTTTTTCTAAGATTTCTTTCTTCCACGATTGTCTCCTTTCACTTACCAAATCAGTGCTCAGGCGTTAGCCTTCTGTGCAATTACAGTTGAAATTCTAGCAATGTTCTTGCGCACCTCTTTGATTCTTGATGTATTGTCAAGCTGATTGGTGGCATTCTGGAATCTCAGGTTGAAGAGTTCCTTTTTTGCTGCTGTTAACTCCTCATTAAGCTCAGCTGCTGATTTAGTCATGAGGTTTTCCATATATTTATTACTCTTCACTGTTATCACCGCCTTCTAAGTCTGCACGAGATACTACTTTACATTTACATGGTAACTTATGCATAGCGAGACGTAATGACTCACGAGCAACTTCTTCAGGTACGCCGGCAATTTCGAACATAACGCGACCTGGTTTAACTACTGCTACCCAGTACTCTGTTGAACCTTTTCCTGAACCCATTCGTGTCTCTGCAGGTTTTGCTGTTACTGGTTTGTCCGGGAAAATTTTGATCCATACCTGGCCGCCACGCTTAGCGTTACGTGTCATAGCAACACGGGCTGCCTCAATCTGGTTTGATTTGATCCAGCATGGCTCAAGAGCCACAAGACCAAACTCACCGTAAGAAATTTTATTTCCTCTTAATGCTTTTCCTCTCATGGATCCGCGGAACTGTTTACGATGTTTAACTCTCTTTGGCATTAACATAATTATTTATCGCTCCCTTCCTTAGCTCCTTTGGTTGGAAGAATCTCGCCGTTATATACCCATGCTTTTACGCCGACTTTACCATATGTTGTGTCAGCCTCTGCAAAACCATAGTCGATATCAGCACGAAGAGTCTGAAGAGGAATTCTTCCCTCGCTGTAGAACTCTGTACGAGCCATATCTGCACCACCGAGACGTCCTGATACAGAAGTTTTGATTCCTTTTGCTCCTGCTCTCATTGTACGCTGCATTGTAGATTTCATTGCACGGCGGAATGAGATACGGTTTTCAAGCTGAAGCGCGATATTTTCAGCAACGAGCTGAGCATCACGATCCGGTCTTTTAACTTCTTTGATATCAATAAATACTTTTTTGCTGATGAGTTTAGCAAGTTCGTTTTTAACTTTCTCGATCTCTGCACCGCCTTTTCCGATAACTACGCCCGGTTTTGCAGTGTAAAGAATAACTTTAACTTTCTCTGAAGCTCTTTCAACTTCGATGCGTGAAACACCGGCGCTGTATAATCTCTTCTTGAGGAAGTTTCTGATCTTATAATCTTCTACTAAGCAGTCGGCGAAATCTTTTTCAGCATACCATTTGGAATCCCACTCTTTGATAACACCAACTCTTAATCCGTGTGGATTAACTTTCTGACCCATAGTTCTCCTCCTTATCTTTCATCCAACACAACTGTAATATGGCTTGTGCGTTTCTCAATTCTATAAGCTCTGCCCTGAGCTCTAGGCTGGATTCTCTTCATTGTAGGCGCTTTATTTGCATAGCACTCTGCAACATAAAGATTTGATTTGCTAAGGCCATTGTTATTTTCTGCGTTTGCGATCGCAGACTCAAGTAATTTTTTGATTACGCTTGAAGCATATCTTGGGCTGTATGCAAGGATTGCAACAGCTGTTTCAACGTCTTTACCACGAATAGCATCAAGAACAAAGCAAGCTTTCTGAACCGGGATTCTCGCGAAGGAAAGTTTTGCTGAAGGTCTTGTGTCTTTCTGTTCGTTTCTAGCTCTTTTAATCTGACTTCTGTGTCCTTTTGACATTTATTTTTCCTCCTCTCCCTTATCTTGATTTCTTCTCGTCTTTTCCGTGTCCTCTGTAAGTTCTTGTTGCAACGAACTCACCGAGTTTATGTCCTACCATGTCTTCTGTAACATATACAGGAACATGTTTACGTCCGTCATGAACTGCTATTGTATGTCCCACAAATGAAGGGAAAATAGTGGAACGACGGGACCATGTTTTAATAACTGTTTTTTCGCCTGATGCGTTTGCAGCATCAACTTTCTTTAACAGACTTGCGTCTGCGAAAGGTCCTTTTTTAAGTGAACGAGCCATCTTATCTCCTCCTTATTTGCTCAACTGTTTTCCATCTCTTCTACGGATGATGTACTTATTGGACTGTTTGTTCTTCTTACGTGTCTTGAGACCGAGTGCCGGTTTACCCCAAGGTGTAGAAGGTCCTGAACGTCCGATCGGTGCACGTCCTTCACCACCGCCGTGTGGATGGTCGTTAGGGTTCATAACAGAACCGCGGACTGTCGGACGGATGCCCATGTGACGTTTTCTACCAGCTTTACCGATATTGATAAGATTGTGATCGCCGTTGCCGATTGTTCCGATCGATGCGCGGCAGTTGCTTGGTACAAGTCTCATTTCTCCTGAAGGAAGACGAAGTGTTGCGTACTTTCCTTCTTTAGCCATAAGCTGTGCTGAGTTTCCTGCCGAACGAACAAGCTGTCCGCCTTTTCCGGGATGGATCTCAATGTTATGGATAAGTGTACCAACAGGAATTTCGCTCATTGGAAGGCAGTTTCCAACGCGAACTTCTGCTTCTGCACCGTTTACTACTGTCATTCCAACCTTAAGTCCTTCCGGAGCAAGGATGTATGATTTCTCGCCGTCTGCGTAGCAGATAAGAGCGATATTTGCTGTACGGTTTGGATCGTACTCGATTGTTTTTACTGTAGCAGGCACACCGTCTTTAAGTCTCTTAAAGTCGATAAGTCTGTATTTTCTTCTGTTTCCGCCGCCTCTGTGTCTAACAGTGATCTTGCCCTGCGCATTACGTCCGGCATTTTTCTTTAATGAAACAAGAAGTGATTTCTCAGGTTTAGATGTTGTGATCTCTGAAAAATCAGAACCTGTCATCTGTCTGCGCGACGGTGTATATGGGTTATAGGTTTTGATTCCCATTACGGTTATCTCCTTTCGTATTGCATTCCGCATTAAAATCGGAATGTGTTGATATGATTCTCGTGCATATCCGCACATATGTTATAAAAGCTTCGGCTGCGCACAATTATTAGTCATGCTTGCATAGCACGCAGCAATCGGCTTTTATTATTTAATTAATAAATCAAAAATTAAAGTCCCTGGAAGATCTCGATCTCTTTGCTTCCTTCAGCAAGTGTAACGATCGCTTTTTTTGTCTTCGCTGTTTTGCCGTATGTCATTCCACGACGTTTTGTTTTTCCATCGAGGTTCATTGTGTTGACGCTTTTAACTTTAACTCCGTCGAACATTTTCTCTACAGCTTCTTTGATCATAGTTTTGTTTGCTTCTGTATGAACAAGGAATGTGTATTTCATGTCTGACATTTCAGCCATGCTTTTCTCTGTTACGAGTGGTTTAAGGATAACGTCATAATACTGAATGTTTGCCATTATGCATATACCTCCTCGATCTTCTCAACGCTGTTCTTTGTTACGATCATTGTGTCGTATTTAAGAATATCGTATACGTTGATTGTGCTTGGAGAAGCTGTCTCAACACCTGCAAGGTTGCGTGCTGATTTAACAACGTTCTCGCTCTCTTCTGTGATAACAACAAGCGCTTTATTAACTTTAAGGTTATCTAAAACAGCCTGCATTTTCTTTGTTTTGATCTCATCAAGTTTAAGCTCGTCAAGAACGATTAATTTGTTCTCCTGAACTTTTGATGTAAGAACAGATTTAAGAGCTGCTCTTTTCTCTTTCTTGTTCATCTTGAAAGAGTAATCTCTTGGAACCGGAGCGAATACAACGCCGCCGCCTGTCCACTGTGCTGCTCTTGTTGAACCCTGTCTTGCATGACCGGTTCCTTTCTGTCTCCAAGGTTTTCTTCCACCGCCGCTTACTTCTGAGCGTGTTTTAGCTTTCTGTGTACCCTGACGACGGTTTGCGAGATAAAGAACAACTGCCTGATGTACAAGGTTTTCTTTGATCTCTGCGCCAAATATTGAATCGGAAAGTTCGATGTTTCCAACTTCTTTACCTTCCATATTGAACATAGCTACGTTTGCCATCTAAAGTGTTCCTCCTTTCCTTATAAGGCTCAATCAACTGTTTTTACGCTCTCGCGTATAGTAACAAGTGATTTCTTTGGTCCGGGAACTGAACCTTTAACGAGCAACAGATTGTTTTCGGCATCAACA
>CASDUB010000117.1 GCA_949283905.1 uncultured Lachnospiraceae bacterium
AGAAAAACAAAAATGACAGCACAACCGTTTTGACTTTCGGTATCCTGCTGTCATTTTTGAACATAAAAACAAGAAATAATGCCAGAACAGCAAATCCGATTATAAAAACCGGACTTATGGCGAGCATGTCTCTTATTCCGTCAAAAACCGTATATTGAGTGACTGTTTCTAATTGAGTTGCTAAAGTCATGTTTGATTCCTCCAATCAAAGTGTTTGAGTTTATGACAGGATAAAATCAGATTCTTAAAATGGCATTATACGAATTATTAAGGTATTCTTAAATTGAAATTTTATCGTGTTATGAGCATAAAAAATGGGCTGTGATACAGAGCCCATTTAATGTTTTATAAAATTGATTAGTCACGTTTAAAGATGTCTCTTGTATATACTTTGTCTTTAACATCATCAAGGCATGAATCGTAGCGGTTCGCTATGATAGCTTGGCTTTTGCTTTTGAATTTTTTTAGATCATTTACAATAACTGATCCAAAAAATGTTGAACCATTTTGAAGAGTTGGTTCATAAATTATGACTGTTGCACCTTTGGCTTTGATTCGTTTCATTACTCCTTGAATGGACGATTGTCTGAAGTTATCCGAATTTGATTTCATTGTTAATCGATATACGCCGATTACACATTCTTTTTCCTGATCCGGAGCAAAATCTCCGCGGTTATAATAATCATAGTATCCGGCCATATTTAATACTTGATCAGCAATGAAGTCTTTCCTCGTCCTGTTGCTCTCCACTATAGCGGTGATCATGTTCTGCGGTACATTGTCGAAGTTTGCGAGAAGCTGTTTCGTATCTTTGGGCAGGCAGTAACCGCCGTAGCCGAAGGAAGGGTTGTTGTAATGATTTCCGATTCGCGGATCAAGGCAGACGCCGTCGATGATCTGCTGAGTATTTAAGCCTTTTGTCTCAGCGTAGGTGTCCAGCTCGTTGAAATAAGATACGCGAAGCGCGAGATATGTATTTGCGAAAAGCTTAACGGCTTCAGCTTCTGTGAATCCCATGAATAATGTGTCGATGTTTTCTTTTATCGCGCCCTGCTGGAGAAGTTTTGCGAAAGTCTTTGCTTTTTCTCTTGATTCTTCGTCACAGGACACGATGATCCTTGACGGATAGAGGTTGTCGTAAAGCGCTTTAGACTCGCGTAAGAATTCCGGGCTGAAAATAATGTTTTTTGTGTTGTATTTTTTTCTTACCGATGCCGTATATCCTACCGGGATAGTTGATTTGATTATCATAGTCGCGTCAGGATTTACTTTCAATACAAGCTCGATAACAGCTTCAACTGCCGAACAGTCGAAAAAGTTTTTTTTGCTGTCGTAGTTTGTCGGAGCGGCGATAACAACGAAGTCGGCATTTTTGTATGCGCTTTCGCCGTCGAGCGTCGCGGTAAGGTCAAGATCTTTTTCTGCAAGATATTTTTCAATATAGTCATCCTGAATCGGCGACTTTCTGTTGTTGATAAGATCGACTTTTTCAGGAACGATGTCTACGGCTGTTACGTGGTTATGCTGTGACAGGAGAGTAGCGATTGAAAGACCTACATATCCTGTACCGGCAACCGCGATATTGTATTTTCTGTCGAGTGTCGGCTTCTCTGAAACTGCTTTTTCGTCTTCGAATAAATCTACGACTTCAAAATCAAGCGCTTCTGCAATAGACTGAAGCTGATCGATGGAGGGAGTGTAATCAAGACTTTCTATACGGCTGATCATGCCTCTGTGTATTCCGGTCATCTCGGAAAGATGAGCTTGTGTGATCTTTTTTTCTTTTCTTTTGGCGATTATTGTATCGGCCATCTTTTTATAAGATATTTTTTTCATTATGTTTCTCCAAAATGTCATTAATAATCACAAAATTATATTATTTTGAATCAGTTTTGTTGCTTTGTATGATAGCAAAACAGTGCAGATGTGTCAATTCAAAATGAGAGGCAAATTGAAATTCTATTATTAATGACATTCTGCGAATAACATAAAAAAATCCTGTTTCCAAGAAAATTTATAGTACTATTATTTCGTGTCCGATAATATAATGGTAAGTGAAATAAAATCTACCACAGGATCGGAGGAAAATATGAAAGCATTGGGTTTGTCGTTCGGACGGAAAGATAAAAATTCGGATATAATGGTTAAACAGGTGTTGAAACAGTTAAAAGCAAACGGCTGTGAAGTGAAATTTATTCATACTTTGGATCTTGATCTTCAGCCGTGCAGCGGATGTACGGCGTGTGTCGGAAGTCTGATGTCTGGCGGAAAAGGAGACTGTGTGCTTAAAGATGATTTTCATATCATCGATGAAGCGTTTATGGAGGCGGACATCATTGTTGTATGCGCTCCGATTTTCTGTCTGTCGCCTACAGGACAGTTCAAGATTCTCTGCGACAGAATGGGACCGTCGCATGATCTTTCGTTCCGAACTAATGCACTTGAAGTCGGAAAAGCACGCGGCCTTTCGGAGGATAAGCTTGTCGATCCGAGATCATTCAAGAAAAGAGTTGCCGCTCTGATGACGGTTGGCGGTGCACGCACCAAACACTGGACAAGTTTCGGAATTCCTACCATGTATCAGATGTTTGCAAACGGTATGCAGGTGGTGGATGTTTACAATGCATATAACGCGATGGGTTATGATCATATGATCGGAAATAAGAAACTCATGGAGCGCTTGACGAAGATGGGAGATAATCTTTTCTTTGCGGCAAGTCATGATATCCCGGAAGACTACTGGTGCGGTGATGAAGAGGGTGTTTGTCCTGTGTGTCATCAGGACATGCTTACGATCCTTCATGATAAGATGCGTGTCGAATGTCCTGTCTGCGGCATTGAAGGAACGCTTAAAGTTGTTGACGGAGAGATTAAGGTGGATTTCCCGAAAGAACAGATCGAACATTCGCGTCTGCGTTATTTAGGAAAGCTTGATCATTATATCGAGATTCGTGACAGCGATAAGAATCCGGAAAAAGTCAGAATTCCGAATTTAAAAGAAGTAATCAATGAATTTAACGAAAGCTGTGGATTTTAAATTCGTATGAAAATACTTGTCAGTGCGTGCCTTATGGGGCGAAATTGTAAATACAACGGAAAGAATAATTATTCTGAAGCAGTTAAGGAATTTGTAAAAGGTCATGAAGTGATAGAAGTCTGCCCTGAAGTTTTGGGCGGACTTCCGACTCCGCGCATTCCGTCTGAAATAGTAGACGGGAAGGTGATAAATGCCGAAAATATAAGTGTGGATCTTGAGTTTCGAAAAGGCGCAAAAAAAGCGCTTGAAATAGCAAAAGAACATAATGTGGACGTTGCCATTCTTAAATCTAAAAGCCCGAGCTGCGGAGTCAAAGAAATTTATGACGGTACTTTTTCGGGTCGTACGATAAAAGGAATGGGAGTGTTTGCGCAGCTCCTAAAAGAAAATGATATAAAAATGATAGATGTTGAAGATCTGCAAAAAGGGGAAGGATCACTTGGCTGATCCTTCCCTTTCAGAATGTTCGTCCGGAATTTCGTATTCGTGCCTGAGCTTTTCATCTTCTTTTGTAACGAGGAATTTTCTGACTGCGAATAAAACGCCGATTGACAAAACTCCCCAGAATATCTGAAATGTATCG
>CASDUB010000118.1 GCA_949283905.1 uncultured Lachnospiraceae bacterium
CCTCTTCACCCGGCTTCAGATCCATTTCACTTCCCTTTGGAAATATTTCAACACAATATGTAATATCCTCAGGATCGCCTTTTTCAAAAATCAGCCCAATCTTCCATTTTATGAAATGCCATCCCTTAAGCGACATCTCATGCAGATATTCGGCAAAACGTTCACATTCCGTGTATCCGAAAAATCGAATTACCCGGCGTATTTTACCGGTCTTTTCCCGTTTTTCTTTTCTCTTCATAATAGTCGCCTCCTTACTGCTCTAAACGCGACAATTATCGAGTATCGATATTTCTACCTTAAGTATAATATCGACACTCGATATTGTCAAGAAAAACGAGATAAATTATCCTCGCTTATTTTAAAGCATAAGCATTATGACGAAATCCGTTTACATCCGGCTGATTGACAGCCGTGTATCGGATTTAATATAATTGTGTAGGAGTGCATAGCACGAAGCAGTACAAAATTGAAAACGTTCAAAGGAGTATATATGTCAAATTTAGCTGTGCAGTTTAAAAAAGGTATTACTTCAAGCCAATTAAAAAATTTTGCGATACTCTTCATGGTCATCGACCATATAGGCTATGAAATTGTTTACTACTTATACTACTTAATAGACATGCAGGCCCAAGACGCCGGACAGCCTACTCCCGCCATCGCTTCGGCCTTGCTCATGACTTACGATATAATGCGTGTTATCGGCCGCATTGCTTTTCCTTTGTTCTCATTCATGATAGTTCAGGGATTTATATATACAAGAAACCGCAAAAAATATCTTATGCGGCTTGCTATTTTTGCGCTTATTTCAGAGATCCCGTATGATCTGATGCTCATAGGAACGCCTTTTACTTTGGATTATCAAAATGTGTTCTTTACATTGTCGTTAGGTCTCTTATGCATTATTATACTTGACCACCTTATAAATTGCCTCAGCAAACATACAACAAAAGACATAATACTTCTTGTCATTATTTGCGCCGCAATAACAGCCGGCTTCAGCTGGTTTGATCATTTTATACACGGCGATTATGGCTGGCCTGGCGTTCTGGCAATCGTAATACTGTATTTTTTAAGGTCAAAGCCTGTTATAAGCATGATAGCTGCATGCGCACTATTGTCTTTGTGCTACGGAACCTTTGAAGTACCTTGCTTTATCGCCGTACTTTTCATCTTCTTATACAACGGTCAGAAAGGGCATTCGCGTCTCAGCAAATATTTCTTCTACGCATTTTATCCGGCGCATTTATTCTTACTGTGGGTAATATTTGAGATAATGATACGCTTCTGGGGTTATTGATACTGCCCCGGATAGCAGCATCTAGAGAATAGTCACTTGAATTGCGGCAAATGTGCACGCTAAAAAAATAACAATTTGGTTTAGATAAAAAGGTTCTTGCATTTTGATGATAATAAGAGGTAATATAAAACCATGAGTTAGCCATTGCTAATCGTAAAAAAGGAGAATAATCATTATGTACAGAACAACATTGAAAATCGACGGTATGATGTGCGGTATGTGCGAAGCACACATTAATGATACCATAAGAAAAATAATGAACGTAAAGAAGGTATCTTCCTCGCATTCAAAAGGAGAAACAGTCATTATTTCAGAAGAACTTCCGGACGAACCTACTCTTATTAAAGAAATAGGAAAGACCGGATATAAAGTAATGTCAATAAGCTCAGAACCGTATGAAAAAAAAGGCTTCAGCCTTTTTAAAAAATAATGCAGATTATCGGCTTCGCCTCCAATGAAATCTGCTTTTTCGGAGTGAATTCATGCTGACGGAATATTTTAACAAGTATTTTAAAAGTAAAGATATCATGCCCGGAGCACGCGCTTCCATCATAACTCCTGCAAACACTGAAACCGATTTTCCATCCCCGGTTCCGATAAAGCTTGAGTCTATGCATTTTGAAGCCCTGTTCTGTCAGACAGGATCCATATCTCTTACGCGGCGCAACGGAACAATTCTTAAAGCAGAAAGCCGTGAAATCCTGATCATCACCGATGTATCCGATCTGACAGACGCACGCATAAATACTCCTGTTTCCGGCGTTTTGATATCCATAAATGTAAAATCCGGAAGTGAAACTCTGCATTATCTGTGCAAAATTCTTGGAAATTTACATCTGGATACAAAGCAGGTGCGCCGTTGGATGGATGAACGTAACGGATGCACTGTCATAAAGCAGACATCCTGGACCGCATCTGTTTTTGAATATTTGAACTATCTGGATCAGGATGAATGGTGCAGATATTGCATAATCAAATCTATAGAGCTTTTATACCTTTTGTGCTGTTCCAAAAAAGCTGATGATCCGGTTTGTAAAAGAGACGGCATGAGC
>CASDUB010000119.1 GCA_949283905.1 uncultured Lachnospiraceae bacterium
TACTAAGCTTAACCGCTACTTCAACCCAAATACGGAGGTACATGTTACTTTAAGTGTTGAGAAAGAGAGACAGAAAATAGAAGTTACGATCCCTGTAAAAGGCAATATCATAAGATCCGAACAGGTAAGCAACGATATGTATGTTTCTATAGATCTTGTTGAAGAAGTTATCGAAAGACAGTTAAGAAAATATAAAAATAAGATTGTCGATAAGCATCAGTCAGACGGAAGCTTCCAAAAGGATTATATCGAAAATGATTATCTTGAAGATGAAGACGTAAAGATAACCAAGACCAAAAAATTTGAAGTTAAACCGATGTTCCCTGAAGACGCATGCGTTCAGATGGAGCTTTTGGGACATGATTTCTTTGTTTTCTATAATGCCGAAACAGAGGCGATCAATGTAGTTTATAAGAGAAAGAATAATTCTTACGGATTGATTGAACCTGAAATTTGATAACAAAATTAATTCATTTGTATAATTTGTGCAGGAATATTTCACTATAATTAGTGGAATATTCCTGTTTTTTATGAAATGTTTATACATTGAATTATCAATTAAATGGGATTATAATAGGCAGGAAATACAAATACAGGGATGGTGACTATGGAAACTATACAAATCATCTGTATTATCGCAGGGATAGCGGCAGGCTTGGCAGTTGCATTTATAAATATGCAAATAACGAAAAAGAGCTATAAAACATCAAACTCTGCTGCAGGCATAATGGGGGCGAATGTTTTAAGGCTTATATTTGATTTTGCTGCTCTTGCCGTCGGATATCTTATCTGCAGAAGCTGTGATCTTCCGATGATCGAAACGCTTGTTGCGATCGCAGTCGGTTTGAGTGTAGGAGAAATTATTTTTCTCAGGATACTCATTAATAAAATAAAAAAAGAAAACAGCGAAAAAAACGAAGAAAGGAGTGCGTGAGTTTGTCAGAATTCATAAATGATTTTCTTGCTCCTAACAGTACGATCATCACCGAATGGGTTATAATTGCCGCGATCACCGTATTTTCCATACTGGTGACAAGGAATCTCAAAGAAGTTCCCGGAAAGCTGCAGAATGTCGGTGAGATGGCAGTGGGTAAGTTGTTCTCATTTTTCGCGGGAGTAATGGGACCTAAGACTGCAAGAAAATATTTCCCGATCATGGGAACATTTTTTGTTTTTATAGTGATCTGTAACTACACCGGAGAATTTCCGGGGTCGGGCGAGTATTTCCCGGTGCCGACTTCTGTTTTGGCAGTGACGCTGGCCCTTGGCGTTATCGCTTTTGTTACTATTCACAGCTGCGGATTTAAAAAGCACGGCTTTTTGGGATATCTGAAAACCTTTACAAAGCCTGTAGCAGCGCTTTTGCCGATCACTATTCTCGAACAGTTTGTCAGACCGTTATCACTGACGCTCCGTCTTTACGGAAATATGTATGGTGAAGAACAGGTTACTGCACAGCTAAGACAGATGTTTCCATTGTTTCTGCCGTGGATCATGAACCTGCTGGGACTGATGTTCGCATTGATCCAGGCGATGGTATTCACGATGCTTGTTGCTATTTTTATAGGAGAAGCAGTGGAAGAAGAACAATAATTATATTTAATATTTAGTGTATTACAGGAGGAAAAAATAATGGATATCGGAAACGGACTTATCGCAATTGCGGCAGCGCTTGCAATTTCGCTCAGCGCATTAGGTGTAGCTTTAGGACAGGGAAAGGCAGCTGCAGCTGCTATGGAGGCCATGGCTCGTCAGCCTGAGCAGGCCGGAAACTTACGTACAAACATGATCCTTGCGCTCGGTCTTATGGAGGCCCTTGCGATTTACGGATTGCTTATTGCATTCATGCTTTTGGCAAAGATCTGAAAAAATATGCAGTGCAATAAGTAAAAAAGGGGGAAACATAATTGGTCTTTAATCTTTTAGGACTTGAAATATCAATTCCGACTTTAATATGGACAATAATAAATTTTTTCCTTCTTTTGTTTCTGTTGAATAAATTCCTTTTTAAACCGGTAATGAAATTTGTCGATCAAAGAGAAGAAAAGATAAAAGCCGGTATAAAAGAGGGTAAAGATGCTGAAAAACTTTTGGCTGAAACACAAGACAGGCTGAAACTGGAACTGACAGAAGTAAACGCGCAGGCCAGAGAGATAATTGAAAAAGCCAGAAATCTGGATGCGCAGGACAAAGCAAAAGCGCTTGAAATAGCGCATAAAAAAGTTTCTGAGATGAAAGAAAAACTCAGAACGGATATCAGTTCGGAGGAAAACGCCTTAAAAGAAGAAATTGATGAGAAGATGCCGGAGATGGTCGACGAATTTGTCAGATCTCTTCTTAAATTTCTTGCGAGCAGATTTTACTTTAATCCGGTGATCAATACTTCCGATCACAGCGAGATAGAGACGGAAGACAATATATATGATGCCGCTGAATACGAAGCTGACGATGAAAACGATCAGGCAAGAGCAGAATTATCGGAATCATATAAAAGAGTGTCAGAGATGAAAGAAAAGCTCAGAGAAGAAATTAAGTCAGAAGAAAACGTCGCAAAAGGCGAGATCGATGAAAAGATGCCGGAAATGGTAGACGGACTTATCAAATCACTTCTTAAGTAACAGCAGGAGCGGTTACAGTTATGACAACAGAGATAACGAAAGGAGGGATGACGCGCAATGCCACCTATTGTGTACGGAATAATTAATTTTGTACTGTTTTTTGGCATTTTGGCGTTTATATGCCGAAAGCTGATCCCGCGTATGTTTAAAAAACACCGTGATCAGATAGTCTCTGATCTGCAGACGGCGCAGGTAGCAGTTGAACGTGCAAAATCTCTTCAGGCAGATATATCGGCTTCAAAAGCGGAAAATGAAGAGAAAAAAACAGAAATTTTTGAAAAGGCAAAAAGACAGGCGGAAATGAACAGTATACAGTCAAAAGCAGATACTGAAAAAGCAGCTGAAAAACTGATGTCAAATTTGGATTATGAGAAAGAACATGCCCGTACCGTGATGAAAAAAGCTCTGAAATCAGACGCTCTTAAGGAAATTGCGAAGCAGACGGAAGACGCGCTCAGATCGGATGCTTACAGAAATGAAAAAGACAATCTGATAAACGGATTTATAGAGCAGCTGGACGGCAGTGTAATCCTCATGCCAAGCGACCGGATCGTAATGCAAAACACCGGAACATTAAAGGTAAATGTTATCAGTTCACAGAAGCTTACAGATGCTCAGATGAGCAAAATAAATAAAATTATAAAAAATAAGATAGCTCAGACGGAAGAAAGCGATACAGAACTTGTAATTGAAAATTCAGTAGAGCCGGGGATCATCGGAGGAATAAAGCTTTGTATAGGCGATACCGTTTATGACGGCAGTATAAAATACAGACTTGATCAGATATGTCTTGAACTTGAGCAGAAACAGGACAACAACGGTTCAGACAGCATTGCCGATGAGATCAAATCCGGAATTGAAAATATCGAAGATATTGAAAACAAAATCGATATTTATCAGATGGGTAAAGTTATCAGTGTCGGAGACGGAATATGCCGTGTTTCGGGTCTTGGCGACTGTATGGCGGGAGAAATGCTTCTGTTTCCCGGCGGCATAAAAGGCATGGCTCAGGATCTTGACACCGATAATGTCGGAGTAATCCTTTTCGGACAGTACGATAAGATCCAGGAAGAGGATGAAGTGCATCGTACGGGAACTATCATCAGCGTTCCTGTAGGTGATGATATCGTAGGCCGTGTAGTTGACGCAATGGGCTCTCCTGTAGACGGATTAGGCCCTGTTAAAGCGACAGAGATACGTCCTGTTGAATATCCGGCACCGTCGGTTATGGACAGAAAGAGCGTATCTGAACCGCTTCAGACAGGTATCAAAGCTATCGATTCACTCGTTCCTATCGGA
Source organism: uncultured Lachnospiraceae bacterium (assembly GCA_949283905.1). Classification (GTDB taxonomy): domain Bacteria; phylum Bacillota; class Clostridia; order Lachnospirales; family Lachnospiraceae; genus Alectryocaccobium. Next base: position 3,918 of record CASDUB010000119.1, read on the forward strand.
AGAGGACAGCGTGAGCTTATTATCGGTGACAGACAGACGGGTAAAACAGCAATTGCCGTTGATACGATCATCAATCAGAAGGGCAAAGACGTAATCTGTATATATGTTGCCATCGGACAGAAAGAATCAACGATCGCGGGTATAGTTGAAACATTAAAACAGCATGACGCAATGAAATACTCTGTAGTAGTAAGTGCAAATGCGTCTGAACCTGCGCCGATGCTCTATATAGCGCCGTATGTAGGCGCGGCAATCGGAGAATATTTCATGTACAAGGGACAGGATGTCCTTATCATATATGATGATCTTTCGAAACACGCCGTAGCATATCGAGAGCTGTCCCTTCTTCTTCAGAGACCGCCCGGACGAGAGGCTTATCCCGGAGATGTATTTTATCTTCATTCAAGACTTCTTGAGAGAGCGGCAAAGCTTTCTGATGAAAAAGGCGGCGGAAGCATGACAGCCCTTCCTATTATCGAGACACAGGCCGGAGATATCAGCGCATATATTCCTACAAACGTAATTTCGATAACAGACGGACAGATATTCCTTGAGACGGATCTCTTCCATTCGGGAGTAAGACCTGCCATCAACGTGGGACTTTCCGTATCGCGTGTCGGCGGTGCTGCTCAGGTACGCGCCATGAAACAGTTTGCGGGACGTCTTCGTATGGATCTTGCCCAGTACAGAGAACTTGTGGCGTTTGCGCAGTTCGGATCAGAACTGGATAAGTCAACGCAGGCTACCATTACACGCGGATCTCATATGGCGGAACTGTTAAAACAGGGACAGTATGAGCCTATGTCGATATCAGACGAAGTTATTTCTATTTATCTGGGAAGCGCCGGCTTCACTGACGATATAGAAATCGACAGACTTGCTGATTTTGAAAAACAGCTTATTAATCATGTGAATATGGTTTATCCTGAATTCAGCGATATTGTTCTTTCAAATAAAAATCTCGATGATGAAGTGATGAATAAACTCAATGAGATAATAAGCGAGTTTAAGAAAACTTTTTGATATTGTGATTAGTAGAAAACAGGAAAAGAGAAACGCAGTATGGCAAATGTAAAAGCAATAGATGCAAGGATCAAGAGTATACATAATACAGAACAGATCACAAAAGCCATGAAAATGGTTGCGGCTTCAAAGCTTAGAAAAGTACAATCCCTTTTGGGACCAGTGCGTTCCTTTACAGAGTCAAGCGCTTATATTCTCGATACGCTTCTTGTCGATGACGGAAGCCTTGAGAACGTGTTTGCGCAAAAAAGAAATCCGGTAAAAAAAGTATGTTATGTTTTATTTGTTGGCAACAGAGGTCTTTGCGGAGTATATAACACTTCTATCTTAAGATATATGGAAGATATTGCTTCTAAAGAAACAAGAGATTATGAAGTTATAGTCTGCGGAGGCTGGGGACGAGATGTGATAGAGCGTTCCGGCATGAAGATAGGGAAGATCTTCGGAGATGTTTCCGACGCCCCGTCTAAATCGGAGGCTTTAAATCTTTCGTATTATCTGAGAGATCGTTTTGAAAACGGCGAAGTCGATGAAGTGCAGCTTGTGTACATGTCCTTTGTATCGGCGCTCGGACAGAAGCCGGTTACAAAACAGCTTCTCCCGGTGAAGATTCACAATGAAGAGGTGACTCAGACAAAGGCAAGCGGAAATATCATTTTCTCCCCGGATAAAAACCGTGTGTTTGAATATATCATTTCGCGATGCATCAATAACCGTGTTTACTGTACGCTGTTGGAAGCAAAATGCGGCGAGCACAGCTCGAGGATGATTGCCATGACGTCTGCTTCAGACAGTACGAATGAACTGATCGGTAAACTTCAGATAGAACTTAACAGAGCAAGACAGGCTGCCATTACAACGGAGATCAATGAGATAGTCGGTGGCGCGGCAGCATTAAAAAAGAGAAAGTAAGGAGTACATTATGGAAAATGGAATCGTCAAAAGGGTAATAGGCCCTGTTGTAGATGTACAGTTTCCTTCTGACAGCATGCCGGAAATATATAATGCCGTAGAAGTAAGAACGCATAACGGAAAAGTCGTTATGGAAGTTATGCAGCTTCTCGGCAACAGTATTGTAAGATGCATTGCGCTCATGTCTACAGACGGAATTTCAAGAGGAAGTATCGCTGTGGATACGGGAGCTCCGATAAAGATGCCTGTAGGAGAGAAGACCCTCGGACGTATCTTTAATGTAGTTGGAGAATGCATCGACCATAAAGGACCGGTAAGAACAGATAAATACATGCCGATACACAGAACAGCACCGGAATTTACGGAGGTACAGCCGGCAACTGAAATGCTTGAAACGGGTATTAAAGTAGTCGATCTTCTGGCGCCGTACGCAAAAGGCGGAAAGATAGGTCTTTTCGGAGGCGCGGGCGTCGGAAAAACAGTACTTATTCAGGAGCTTATCCGTAATGTGGCGTATGTTCACGGCGGATATTCCGTATTTGCCGGAGTAGGCGAGCGATCAAGAGAAGGAAACGATCTTTGGAAAGAAATGACGGAGTCTGGCGTAATAAACAAGACTGCGCTTGTATTCGGACAGATGAATGAGCCGCCCGGAGCGAGACTTCGAGTTCCTCTTTCAGGACTTACTATCGCCGAGAATTTCAGGGATGAAAGCGGACAGGACGTCCTTCTGTTCATTGATAATATTTTCAGATATACTCAGGCAGGTTCGGAAGTTTCGGCTCTTCTGGGACGTATGCCTTCGGCCGTAGGATATCAGCCTACCCTTGCTACTGAGATGGGTGAGCTTCAGGAACGTATTACATCAACAAAGAACGGATCGATTACATCTGTTCAGGCGGTATACGTGCCGGCGGACGACCTTACAGACCCGGCTCCGGCAACGATATTCTCGCATCTTGATGCGACGACGGTTTTGAGCAGAAGTATCGTTGAGCTCGGTATTTATCCTGCCGTAGATCCTCTTGAATCAACGTCGCGTATCCTGACGCCTCATATCCTCGGAAAAGAGCATTACGAGACGGCCAGAGCCGTTCAGGAGACGCTTCAGAAATACAAAGAACTTCAGGATATCATTGCCGTTTTAGGTCTTGATGAACTTGGAGTAGAGGAAAAACTCGTAGTTAACAGAGCCAGAAGAATCCAGAGATTCCTTTCTCAGCCGTTCCACGTAGGAGAGGTATTTACGGGTATTCAGGGACAGTATGTAAATATTGCCGATACTATCCATGGATTCCAGGCGATCCTCGGCGGAGATTGTGACGATATTCCTGAGTCGGCATTCCTTATGGCAGGAACTATCGACGACGTGTTCAAAAAAAGCAAATCGCTTTAATTAAGGGTTTTTAATATGGAAAATAAAATGCATCTTATAATAAACGGAATAGATATGGTCACGCTCGATACGTATGTGAACTATGTTCTGCTTCCGCTTGAAGACGGAACATACGGAGTCCAGGCAGGGCATGCGCCGATGGTCGGACTGATAACGGAGGGTATCATCACATACAGGATCGACGATACCGAAGATTATCTTACGGTGAGCGACGGAATAGCGAGCATCATGAACAATACAGTAACTATTCTTGTAAGAAGCGCGGAACTTGTTGAGCAGATCGATTATGAACGCGCTAAGGATGCCGAAGTAAGGGCAAGAAAGATGCTCCAGCTTAAACAAGAGGAACATGACCATAAGAGATATGAAGCTGCCCTCAGAAGATCGCTTCAGAGACAGAAACTATATAAATTAAAGCATTGATAAAGACAGGCTGCTGTCCTATAGAAAGGATGGCAGCTTATTTTTTTACCAAAAATAATTAAACATTAATATATAAAATGTATATAAAATCGAGTGTAAAGTTGTATAAAAAGTATAATAATAAGTATTTTACTTGCATATATAAAAAAACTGAGTTATCATTTTGTCCTTGTTAGAGGATGTGATTAGCATTCTCGA
>CASDUB010000120.1 GCA_949283905.1 uncultured Lachnospiraceae bacterium
AATGCATGTCTTTATTTTCTGCCATGTTGCTGCTGCTGCGGCGCATCGAATTTTTGTCATCCGTGCTGCTGGTTTATTTAACAGGCAGAGATTTTTAATATTTATTGCGCGACAGTACCTGATTTTCTGACATTTATATCAGGTAAATAAATAATTGCAGGAGAACACATATATGGAACTTCAGGAATGGGAATTAAAAGAACTTGAAAAGATCCGTCAGTCGAGAAAAAGCCTTGAAACATTATATTATGAAAGCGTTTCAATTCCGGAAAAAGCGGAGCTTCTCGAACAGATGAAAGAAAAAGGCGAAAATCCGGACAGAATCAGGATCATTGAAGAATTATATAAACACAGATATATCAAAGGCGGCAAAGGCGTTGAAAATGTCGACGTTGCTATCAGAGGATGGGTAAATATTAATTTCCTTGCGGAGATGGCAAAAGGCATGTTCGCAAAGAGAAAGATTCCTAAAAAGATAGAAGAAATACTTGAAGATCTCGGAAAAAATGTCTGCGCCAAATACGGCGATCTCGGGATGGAAGTATGGAAAAAAGAGCTTGTAAGCATTGTAAATTTCTATATCCATCTCTGCCGTACAGACAAGGCGTACACAAGTATCCTCTTTGGCATAGGACATATTAAAAGTGAAAAACTTGAGAGAAAAATATGTTATGACGTTGTCAAGACGGTTCATGCCGTTCCGAGAATTATCGGAACGGATAAATTCAGTGAGCTTGAAGAAGCCGGAATCATAGCTTTTAAGAATGCTTATCCGGATTCGGGAAATCTCATTGAAGCTATGATACAGAAAGTGGATGCAAAAGAAAACCTTTCTGAGAGTGCAGAATAATAACTAAAAGAGAGTAGTAACTTGGAAAATAATAATTTAAAGAATAATAACGAAAAACCTGATAATAATAAAAACAACAAGAAACTGAATATAATTATACTTATAACAGTTCTTGTGATGTTTTTAATGCTTATAAGTATTACTGCGATGCAGGAACTTGCAAACAGTAAAATTCAGATAACATATGATGAATTTGTAGAGTTCGTAAATGACGGATCCGTAAGTGAGGTTACACTGTCAGGAAGCGTTGCCGACATTAAATTCGGACCTGAGGACGGCGTGACACTTACTAAAAAGGTAGGCGAGACGGAGATCGAATTCAGAAACCAGAAAGAAGCCACGGTAAATCTCGTCGGAAATGAGAATGCTCTTCTTGAGCTTCTTCAGGGCAAAGATATCAGACTTGAAAAGGTAACGCCTTCCGCGTTAGGAAGCATTCTTTCTTCAATACTGAGTATAGTTCTCCCGCTTGTTATCTTTATAATATTCCTGAATATGGTCATGAAGAGACAGGGAAGCGGACTCATGGGCATGAAAGGAAAAGCAAAATCATACGTTCAGAAGGATACAGGCGTATGCTTTGACGATGTGGCGGGAGAAGACGAAGCGAAAGAATCTCTTCAGGAGATCGTAGAGTTTCTTCATAATCCCGAGAGATTTTCAAGGATCGGCGCAAAACTTCCTAAAGGAGCGCTTCTCGTAGGGCCTCCGGGAACAGGAAAGACTCTTCTTGCCAAAGCAGTGGCAGGCGAAGCAAAAGTTCCGTTTTTCTCTCTTTCAGGTTCGGAATTCGTAGAAATGTTCGTGGGCGTTGGAGCGTCCAGAGTACGAGAGCTTTTTGATGAGGCAAAGAAACAGGCTCCGTGTATAGTATTTATCGACGAGATCGATGCTATAGGAAGAACGAGAGACTCGCGTTCGGGCGGAAACGATGAAAGAGAACAGACATTAAATCAGCTTCTGGCTGAGATGGACGGTTTCGACAGCTCGAAAGCAATACTTATACTTGCTGCTACTAACAGACCTGAAATACTCGATCCGGCGCTTCTGCGTCCGGGACGTTTTGACAGACGTGTGGTCGTTGACAGACCTGACCTTAAAGGCCGCGAAGCAATTCTTAAGGTTCACGCTGAAAAAGTATTAATAGATGAAACTGTGGATTTCAAAGAAATAGCTCTTGCAACTTCTGGCGTAACAGGTTCTGATCTTGCAAACATGATAAATGAAGCGGCGATCCTTGCGGTCAAGTACGGAAGAAACGCCGTATCACAGAAAGATCTTTTTGAGGCGGTTGAAGTGGTTCTTGTCGGAAAAGAAAAGAAGGACCGCATTCTTTCAAAAGAAGAAAGAGAGATAGTATCGTATCACGAAGTCGGACATGCTTTGATTTCTGCACTTGATAAAGACGCCGAACCTGTTCAGAAGATCACCATAATCCCGAGAACATTAGGAGCCCTCGGATATGTAATGCAGGTTCCGGAAGAAGAAAAATATCTCAATACCCGCTCTGAACTTAACAGTATGCTGGTAGGATATCTCGGAGGAAGAGCGGCGGAAGAGATAGTATTCGGAAATGTCACTACAGGAGCGGCGAACGATATTGAAAAAGCTACGAAGCTCTGCAGAGCCATGATAACTCAGTACGGAATGTCTGAAAAATTCGGACTGATGGGACTTGAAAGCAGGGAAAATGAGTATCTCGACAGACGTACCATGATGATGTGCGGAGATGAAACTGCTTCGGAAGTTGACAGAGAAGTAATGAAAATGCTTCATGAAGCCTACGAAAAGGCTAAAAGCATGCTTACTGAAAACAGAGACGTTCTGGACAAGATCGCTCGTTTTCTTATAGAAAAAGAAACTATCACAGGCAAAGAGTTTATGGATCTGTTCCATAACGCAATAGCTGAAAGAGAACAGGAAACATGTCCTTCTGTATCGACGATGAATTAAAAAAACTGCCGAAGTCGCCGGGCGTATATATAATGCATGACGAAGCTGACGACATTATATATGTCGGCAAAGCCGTTAATTTGAGAAACAGGGTAAGGCAGTATTTTCAAAAAGACGGTGACGGCAGGCAGAAAATAAAGAAGATGGTTCCGCAGATAGCGCGGTTCGAATATATAATTACAGATTCGGAACTCGAGGCGCTGATACTTGAATGCAACCTTATCAAGGAATACAGACCGAAATATAATACGCTTCTGATGGACGACAAGTCATATCCGTTCATTCGGGTCACGGTAAACGAGGATTTTCCGCGTATACTTATTACAAGAAGAATGAAGAAAGACCATTCTAGGTATTTCGGACCGTATTCCAATGCAGGAGCCGTAAAAGAAACGGTCGAGCTTTTAAGAAAGCTTTTTAATATACGAAGCTGCAATTTAAAGCTTGTATCGGGACAGTTTACCGAAAGACCATGTCTTTATTATCATATTCATCAGTGCGAAGCACCGTGTCAGGGTTTTGTGTCTGAAGAAGAATATAAAAAAGGAATACAAAGAGCACTGGATTTCTTAAACGGCAATTACAGGGATATTTTAAAAGAGCTGAATGCAAAGATGCAGGAAGCGTCACAGGATATGCGCTTTGAAGAAGCCGGACAGTACAGAGATCTGATTGAAAGCGTTAAGCATATAGGCGAAAACCAGAAAGCGACGATGGGATCCGGCGATGACAGGGATATAATAGCCGTTGCCTCCAAAGATACCGAGGCGATCGCACAGATATTCTTTGTAAGAGACGGAAAGCTCATAGGCAGGGAGCATTATCATCTGCAGACAGATCCGAATGAAACAGACGGAGATATGATAGAAGAGTTTATAAAACAGTTTTATTCCGGAACTCCGTTCGTGCCGTCGCAGCTGATGCTTTCATCCGAAATACCCGACAGTGAAATCATTGAAAAATGGCTTACTGAAAAAAGAGGCAGCAAAGTGAAGATTATTGTTCCCCAGAAGGGACAGAAAGAAAAACTTGTAGCCCTCGCCCAGAAAAACGCCGGTCTCGTGCTTGAACAGGATATTGAGCGTCTCAAAAAAGAAGAGGCGTCAACACGGGGAGCCGTATCTGAAATAGGGCAGCTTCTCGGAATACCGTTCCCGAAAAGAATAGAATCTTATGATATATCAAATATCAGCGGCTTTCAAAATGTCGGCTCCATGATCGTATATGAAAACGGAAGACCGAAGAAAGCCGATTACAGAAAGTTCCGTATAAGATCGGTAGTCGGAGCCGACGATTATGCAAGCATGGAAGAAGTGCTTGAAAGAAGATTCGAAAGAGCGCTGGAAAAAAGCAGCGGATTTGAAGAGCTGCCTGACCTTATTCTGATGGACGGCGGCAAAGGACAGGTTCACAGCTGTCTTAAAGTGCTGAATAAACTGGGGATAAATGTTCCGGTTGCAGGAATGGTAAAAGATGATAAACACAGGACAAGAGGTCTTTATTATATGGACCGTGAACTTGCATTTGAGAAGAATTCCGAATGTTTCCATCTTCTGACAAGAATACAGGATGAAGTTCACAGGTTCGCGATAACATATCACAGACTTTTAAGAAGTAAAGGACAGGTCAGATCGGTATTGGACGATATACCATTGATAGGACCTGCGAGAAAAAAAGTACTGATGCGTTCGTATGAAAGTATCGATCAGATAAAAAAAGCCACTGTCGATGAACTGAGCGCATTGCCCGGAATGAATCAAGCTGCGGCGGCTGCCGTTCATGATTTTTTTCAAAATAAAGAAACAGGGGGAGATGAACATGAATGATGAAAGATATGTAACAATTGATGAGTATGTTGAAGAAATGGGTCTTAAAATACTTACGCCCGACGTGGACAGATCAACAAAAAAAATTACTCTTTCGGAGATTAACAGACCGGCGCTTCAGCTTGCAGGATACTACAGCCATTATAATCATGACCGTATCCAGCTTATCGGAAACGTAGAATTTGATTATTTGTACAGTCTTTCAAAAGAGGAACGTCTCTCGACATTTGAAAAACTTGTATCGACCGATATTCCGTGCATTGTATTTACAATGTCGAATATGCCCGATCAGGATATGCTCGATATTGCTATGCAGTACGGATGTCCTATTCTTTCGAGTGAGAAAACAACTTCTGAGATAGCTGCGGAAACTATCAGATGGATGAACGAACAGCTTGCTCCGATGATTTCAATCCACGGAGTTCTTGTCGACGTTTTCGGCGAGGGTATTCTTATAACGGGAGACAGCGGAATCGGTAAAAGCGAGGCAGCTCTTGAGCTTATCAAACGTGGACACCGTCTGGTATCTGACGACGTAGTCGAGATTCGTAAAGTTTCTGATGTTACGCTTATCGGTTCTGCACCTGAGATCACAAAACATTTTATTGAACTTCGCGGTATCGGAATAGTAGATGTAAAAACGCTGTTTGGTATTGAAGCCGTAGAAGAGCATTATAAAATCGGTCTTGTAATAAAACTCGCTGAGTGGGACAAAGACAAAGAATACGACAGGCTCGGCCTTGAAGACGAGTTTACAGAGTACCTTGGAGTAAGGATACCGAGTCATACGATTCCTGTAAGACCGGGACGTAATCTTGCCATTATCGTAGAGACTGCCGCAATCAACCACAGACAGAGAAACATGGGTTACAATGCAGCGCATGAACTCTACAGAAGAGTACAGGAAAATCTTCTGAAAAGAAAATAATCGCAAAAAAGGGGTTTTGTCTTTTGAAGGCAAAACCCCGTATAGTTTAATCATATTTCAAAAAATCCGGTTTCCGTCACTTCAACATCAGCTTTATTCTGTGTTGCTTCAGAGACGGCTTTTATAAGCTCATCTTTACGGTCTTCAGAAATAAGGAGTGTAAATACAACGCTGTCGGTATAATCAGATGAAAGTATGACCGCTTCTTTTTGAGCAAACATATATTGGAGCTTTCCGACATCATTGTATGATGCTTTGATCCTGAGCTGCGAAGCATATACCATTTCTTTCAGAACCGCATTTGACAGGCATTCTTCTACGGCTTTTGTATAAGCTCTCACAAGTCCGCCGGTGCCTAAAAGCGTGCCGCCGAAATATCTTGTTACGACGCAGACCACATCATAAAGATTGTTGCCTGACAGTACGTTCAGTATCGGCTTTCCGGCAGTTCCGGAAGGTTCGCCGTCGTCGGAAGAGTGCATTACCTGCTGCGTGGTTCCGAGAATATAAGCAGAACAGTTGTGACGGGCATCCCAGTATTTCTTTTTCATTTCTTTTATGAAATCGACAGCTTCTTCTTCTGTGGAAGCGGGAGCGATTGTCGCGATAAAACGCGATTTTTTTTCGACTATTTCGCCCTGAAAAATATCAGATATTGTTTTAAAATCAGATGACATATTATAATTCCTTAACAAAAAAACACTTTTACAATTTATTCTAAAATGATATAATAGTTTGAAATTTATTTCAAGGAGGCGTTTCATGAACTTTGGCAGAAAAGGCCTGCAGGATAAAATTGAAAAAATAGAATCGCGCGGTTCAAGAATAGGCAATTCGATCGCGGCAAAGGCAACGGCAGTAATAATGCTCGTTATCGTTGCAGTTGTTGTGATAGGTGCGTCTATGCTGAACGGTATGTATAAAGGAATCATCGACGGAACGCCGTCGGTATCCGATGTAAATATCATGCCTTCCGGTTACGCGACTTTTATATATGATTCAGACGGAAACATGCTCCAGCAGCTTAACTCGGCTGACGGAAACAGAATATCCGTTTCGATAGACGATATACCTGAAAATATGCAGCACGCTATTATTGCAATCGAGGATTCAAGATTTTATGAGCACAACGGCGTCGATGCGATAGGTATGATACGAGCTGCGGCAACAGCAGTTGCGACGGGTTTTCAGCGTACTGAAGGAGCCAGCACGATAACACAGCAGCTTCTCAAGAACAATGTCTTTACCGACTTTATGACAGAGTCAAAATTTGAGAGGATCGTCCGTAAGATACAGGAACAGCATCTTGCGGTTGAACTGGAAAAAGCGCTCACAAACATGGGAGAAGATCCAAAAGCTGTCGTACTTGAGAATTATCTCAATACAGTAAACTTCGGTTCGGGAACTTACGGCATACAGGCGGCGTCTTTAAAATATTTCGGAAAAGACTGCAGTGAGCTTACTCTTTCAGAGTGCGCAGTGCTTGCGGCAATTCCGCAGAATCCTACGAAGTGGAATCCTATAACACATCCTGAAAACAATGCAGAGCGCCGTCAGAAAGTACTTGACGATATGCTGGAACAGGAGTGGATAACGCAGCAGGAATACGATGAAGCGATAAACGATGATGTTTACAGCCGTATCTCGGCTCATGATCTCGAGACTCCAGATGAAGAAGAGGTTTACTCATATTTTGTGGATGAACTCATAACTACATTAAAGGAAGATCTGATGGAGATCGGTTATACTGATGTTCAGGCTACAAACGCCATTTACAGCGGCGGTCTTCGAATTTATACGACAATGGATTCACGTATCCAGAATATAATGGAAGAAGAATTTTCAAATGAGGCTAACTTCCCTGACGGCGTTGAATTTGTACTCGACTGGGCTCTTACCGTTGACCATGAAGATGGCGAAAGACAGAATTACAGCCGTGAGCAGATGCAGAAATATTTCAGAGAAACGACAGATCCTGAGTTTGATCTTGTATTTTCTTCCGAAGAAGAGGCTCAGGCCGCTGTTGACGCGTATAAAGCGGCAGTGCTTAAAGACACCGACACCATAATCGCCGAGAGATTTTCGGCGACACAGCAGCCTCAGGCGGCTATGACCATCATTGACCAGAGCACAGGATATGTAAAAGGTATTGTAGGCGGAAGAGGCGAAAAGACGGCGAGTCTTGTACTCAACAGAGCTACAGATTCATACAGACAGCCGGGTTCTACTTTCAAAATACTTTCAACTTACGGACCTGCCCTTGAAGAAGGAAAGATCAACCTTGCGACAGTTGTAAAGGATGAGCCGTATACATATTCCGACGGAACGCCGGTGCACAACGCCGATGAAACATATCGCGGAAACATTACGATAAGAGAAGCGATCCGAAACTCAGTCAACGTAGTTGCCGTTAAAACAATTACGGATATCACTCCGCAGCTCGGTTTTAACTATCTTGAAAAGATGGGATTCAAGAAGCTTATAAATGATACGGCGTGGGACGTTATACAGCCTCTTGCGCTCGGTGGTATCACAAACGGTGTAAGTACTCTTGAGCTGTGCGGAGCGTATGCAGCCATAGCTAACGACGGCGTTTATACGGAACCGATCTTTTACACAAAGGTAACTGACCAGTACGGCAACGTTATTCTTGAAAACACACAGCAGACAAACAGAGTGTTCAGTTCAGCTACTTCTACGCTTTTAACCAGCGCTATGGAGGACGTTGTTCAGAACGGTACAGGTAGAGATTTCCAGATACCGGGTATGACGCTTGCCGGAAAAACAGGTACAACTAACGTTTATCGAGATCTTGTTTTTGCCGGATATACGCCGTATTATACCGGAGCGATCTGGGCAGGATATGATGTGTCGGCTGTTCTTCCGGAAAATGAAAGAGATTACTATAAAGTTCTCTGGAGAAATGTCATGACAAGAGTTCATGAAGGCCTGGAAGACAAAGAATTTAAAATGAGCGATGACGTAACGAGCGTTTCCATATGTAAAGACAGCGGAAAGCTGGCAGGATTGGGCTGCG
>CASDUB010000121.1 GCA_949283905.1 uncultured Lachnospiraceae bacterium
GCCATTCCTGCAAGACACTGAGCGTTGTGCATTCTGTCACGGGCGTCCATATCGTCATTGTATGACGGAACAAGGTCTTTCATGATCATCTCTATTGCATGTATTGCAAGGGGATCCGTGAAGTCGCAGTTTGCTGTTGAAACGTAAGCTTCGATTGCATGTGTGATAGCGTCCATTCCTGTGTGTGCTACGAGCTTTTTAGGCATTGTATGAGCAAGCTCGGGATCTACGATAGCCACATCCGGTGTTATCTCGAAGTCGGCTATAGGATATTTGATTCCTTTATCGTAGTCTGTGATGATCGAAAAAGCTGTAACTTCTGTAGCCGTTCCCGAAGTTGACGATACAGCGCAGAATTTTGCTTTTGTACGAAGAGAAGGAATGCCGAATACAACGCACATATCTTCAAATGTGATATCAGGATATTCGTACTTGATCCACATGGCTTTAGCTGCGTCGATTGGTGAACCGCCGCCGATCGCTACGATCCAGTCAGGCTCAAACTGACGCATGATTTCCGCACCCTTCATGACAGTAGTTACTGACGGATCCGGCTCGATGCCGTCGATGATCTTCACTTCCATGCCTGCTTCTTTGAGGTAGCCTTCGGCTCTGTCAAGAAATCCGAATCTCTTCATTGAACCGCCGCCGACGCAGATAACGGCTTTTTTGCCTTTAAAGTTCTTCAGGTTCTCAAGAGCGCCTTTGCCGTGATAAATATCGCGGGGTAAAGTAAAACGTGCCATAATTTTTTCCTCCTTAAATGTTTGTAAAACCGTATACCTATATGTTTCCTTAAGTTTGTTGTAGCACATTGTTAAATGTTTGTCAATTGCTATTATTGGGAAATTTTTGAGGGAATGAATAGTGAGGTGTTAAGAATATTTGTTCTGTCGTTGTATGAGAATAAATGTTTTCTGTATTGAGATAATTACAAGAAAAATGAGTAAAAGTGTAGTTTAAATGAAAAATAATGTCTTGCGTTATAACATTTAATATGTTATATTTTAAGTAGAAAAAGGGAAAACAGCAGAAGCGGCCTACCCTCATATAGTAATTAGAAGTTACTTAGTAACGTCCGTCACTAGTGCGAGTAGTGGCGGCGTTATTTTTTTCTTGTGATCTCATAAATGAGAGCTACAAGTCCAATGATAAACAAACCAATTTGGATTAAATCGGAATATGTTACATACATTGGCATCACCCTCCTTTCTTTCGTTTGGAGGGTTGCCCCTCCGAAAATCAGAGGGTAAGCCGCCTGGCTCTGCGTTTTCTTGTTTGAATTATAACACTTTCTCATATGAATAGCAATAAGGATTTTCACATCACTGTCAACGTGATCTTCGCGCCGTGCGAGATCACGTTTTCTGGTTTAAGAGGCATTTCGATATCGGGATAGAGAAATTTAAGCCGGTCGGCAATATTTCTGAGGCCGATATGTCTGCCGCGTGTATTTACTGATTCTATGCGGTGATAGAATTTATCGAGAAATTCTTCTGAAAATCCAACGCCGTCATCTGCGATCTCTATACAGAGATACCTGTCTTTTTCGTAAAACGATATTGTGATGCGTCCGCGAACCATACCGCTTTCGAGATCATACAGTCCGTGTTTAAAGCAGTTTTCCAAAATAGGCTGCAGCAGATTTTTTGGAATCTGTTTAGTCAGCAGCTCGTCAGGACAATTCCATACGATATCTACTTCCATGTCCATTCGTATCTGAGCGATATTCAGGTATTCCTTTGCTATCGAAATTTCGTGTTCGATAGTGTCAGTTATCTCCGTGGATGAAATGCGCAGGCGGTCCTGCAGCAGATTCATTAGAGATGTATTGACCAGGATTATCTCGTCATTTTTTTTTGCTCCTTGCCAGAGAGTTGATTATGTTCATTGTATTAAACAGAAAATGCGGGTCGAGCTGACTTATGAGCAGTGAATATTTCATTTTATTCCGTTCTTTTTCGCGCTCGATCAGCTCGTCTGTATTTTCCTGAAGCGTGTCGAGCATGTTGTTGAATATATCGCAGAGGGTAGTGATTTCGTCGCCGGTATTCAAATGCGGTCTTGAGTTAATTTTTCCGCTGCTGATGTCCTGCATGGCGCTTGACAGATCCTGCAGCGGCAGCAGCTTTTTGTGAATGACGGGCAGCATGATCAGATCGGCTATGATGATGATCAAAATAAAAAGAATGACAATGACTATGAAATAAGCCTGAAAATCCCTGAACAGCGTTGCGTCAGTGACGTAGCCGACGAATACGACATAATTGTTATCTCCAAGAACAGATATATAATGTTCAGATGGAGAGTCTTCAAGATTTATTATGTATTGGTATATGTTATTAGATTTTTCGTATTCAGATGGTATATCAAAATTTGGGCTTGAGACTAAGATATTTCCATAAGTATCATAAAAAACAAAATCATCAAATACTGCTGCATGAGTTTCGTTTACATATTCTATAAAAATTGTTACATCGATGAAAGCAGTGGCAATATAAGCTTTGTTGTCTATATTGATTCTCATACTATATGCCATTGTATAGTCATTACTGCCTTGTTTTTTGAGAATAGAACTTGTCCAGCGTCTTTTATTATTATTTATTATTTGTTTATAATCTTCATCTTGAAAGATAAGTTCATCTACTTCATTTGTTGCACCGATAGAAGAAAACTGGGTGTTATTTTCAAAATCATCAAATACAAGTCGTCGGCAAAATCCGGAATTGTGTACATAAGTTCCAATAAGAAGATTTATTGAAGATTTTTGAAGTTCGATGTCCTCGGATGAATTTTCATAAGTATGAATAGCATCTCTAAATGGTTTTGAATTTACTGTTGTGTTAATAAGATTAATAAGACTCTTTAAGTAATCATCAAGCTGATTTGTAATTGCTGTCGCGATATATCTGTTTTTGTTTAACGTAATGTCAATCATTCCGGGAAATACAAAGCGGATTGAGATGATGATACTTACGACAGTAAGGAGAATGCTCACTGCTAAAAAATATAAAGTTATCTTTTTGGCAAGTATAGGCTTGTCTTTTTTTATTGCTTTCATGAAGCTATTGCCTCCTGTATTCCTTCGGCGTCATTTTTGTATATTTGTAAAAGGCGGAACTGAAATACTGGCTTGTTGTATAACCGCACATTGAGGCTATCTTATTGATAGGAAGTTCTGTTTCACGAAGCAGAAGCATAGCGTTGTTGATCCTTGTTTCCGTGATAAACGAGACCAGTTTCTTTTTCGTCTCATTCTTAAACAAAGTGCATAGATAGCTTCCGGACAGATGGACTAAAGATGCTATATCATTTACTGATAAACCGGGATCGTTGTAATTTTGCGAGATATATCGTACGGCCGCCCGTATTGGTTCGGAAAGAGCACTTTCGATTTCATCCGATGAAGATGAAAGTTCTTTGATTTGTTCAAACATCCAGTTGAATAGATCGGAGTATGTGTACACTCCGGGTCGCGAAGGCCTCGGGACAGCATGCTCATCAGCTATTTTACAGATGACTCCGTATATCGTTTCACTTAAATGTTTATCAGGGACAAAACCCTCGGAGTTTTTTAACTGAGCCAGAAATTCTGATGCAAGTGTATTGAGTTTTTTAATATCACCGTTTTCGATGAGTTTAATTGTAGCCTCCTGTGTGAGTACGTATTTTTCATAAGTCTTTTTTGGTTTCAACTGAGAAATGTTTATCATACGAAAACCTGAACCTTCTCTTGTAAACATGCGCTTTTTGATTGAAAGAGCCGTAAATTTTTCGTGGAACTGCTGAATCTTAAGAGGTACTGTAGTATAGAGAAAAACGATATCCGGACAAATAGATTCGTTTTTATTAAATAAAGTACGGCACAGTGATGCCATTTCTGATTGAATCTGATGTTCTGAAACTTCTGATTTCAATTTCATTGAAAGAAGAAGATGGTGATCCGATATTTCGGAGGCAGCTTCTATAAAGTAGATATCCGACACGCTTTTTTTAGGAACGGAGAGCAGTTCGTCGCAGATATTTTTAGCTGAACAGGTTTCAAAAAAAGCAACGGGGTGTTCAATAAGAATATAATAATGTTTTGAATCAAAATAAGACTGCAGTGACGAATCTGATTTTAAGTATTCCACAGGAATTATTTTTTCTTCATGAAAATAATCCGCTATAGTATTTGAGAGCATGTAAAAAAGGTGGTCGTACTTCTGATTCACATGAGTTCTTATTGAAGATAATTTTCTATACAAATATTCTTGTGTTAACTCGTTTTTTAATACATAATCCTCCGCACCCAATTGCGTAGTGTCAACTTCACCGCGCCTGTCGGCGCGTGAAATCCTTTATTTACTGGGAGTTTTTTGTCTTTTTGCATATAAAAAGA
>CASDUB010000122.1 GCA_949283905.1 uncultured Lachnospiraceae bacterium
TCATCATTTTTACAGTTTCCGCTGCAGCATATCAGGATTTGTGGAATATGTGACGGCAGCATCCTTTGTGATCTTTCCTTCTTTATAAAGCTTGATAAGATACGAATCCATCGACATGAAATCTTCTTTCGCGGATGAATAGAGCATACCGTCTATCTGGTGTATCTTACATTCGCGGATTAGATTTCTGACGGCGGTGTTGACCGTCATGATCTCAAACGCCGGAATTATGCCTCCATCGACGGACGGCACAAGCTGCTGCGATACGACGGCGTTCAGCGTCATTGAGAGCTGGATCGCTATCTGATGCTGCTGGTTCGCCGGGAACACATCTATGATCCTGTCGATAGTGTTGGCTGCGCCTATCGTATGAAGTGTCGAAAGCAGGAGGTGTCCTGTTTCAGCTGCCGTAGTGGCTACTTCCATCGTTTCGTAATCTCGCATCTCTCCAAGCAGTATGACGTCGGGACTTTGGCGGAGCGCGGCGCGCAGCGCCGAAACATAATTTGAAGTATCTATCTTGATCTCACGCTGGCTTACGATGCATTTATTGTGACGATGCAGAAACTCGAGCGGATCTTCCAGTGTTATAATGTGCTTATTCTGCGTCCTGTTGATATGATCCACCATACATGCAAGAGTTGTTGACTTTCCTGATCCCGCAGGTCCCGTTATGAGCACCATTCCCTTCTGGTTCTCCGCAAGAGTCAGAAGATACGGCGGGATATTAAATTCCGTCGGATCGGGAATTCTATTGTTTATTACTCTTATAATAGCCGCGAGACTGCCCCTCTGTTTAAACGCGTTTACACGAAAACGTCCTATCCCTCTCAGTGAAACGGCAAAATCATCGTCGCCGCATTTATAAAGCGTTTCGATATCGCGTTCATCGGCAAGCTGATATATCTCTTCTACAAGCTTTGCCGTATCATTCGGCATCATCATTTCTTCCGAAAAGCGCTCTATCACTCCTTTTTTCTTAAAAGAAACAGGGCGGCCTGCGATTATAAATATATCAGATACATTATTTTCAAGGGCTTTTTCAAATATTTCACCTATATGCATAGTATACCTTCTTTCATTATAAATACTGCTGAATATTTCCTGCTTTAATTTCCGGGAACATAGACGTTTAAGCTGTCATCACCGTTCCACTGCCTTGTAGAAACAGATCTCCACTGCAATATGCGGTAATAGCTGCCTTCATTGTCATCCGGAATACATATCTGCAGTTCTATCTGAAGCTCCCTTTCTTCCGAAATTTCTATTGAATAAAAAAGCTTGTCGTCTTCTGTAAGTTCAAGCGAAGTAAAATCATATGTCAGTTTCGCCAGATTTTCATTCGCCGCCATAAAATAACCGTCCGTGTCGGAAGAATTCTGATATGCCGATTCCAAAGCATCGTCAATATCTGCAAGAACTTCTTCGCCCAGATTTGATGCCGCGTAATATTCCGTCTTATTTTCGGCAAGCTTTTCCGTCAGCGAGCTGTCGTTGTCAGCCGAGATCAAAATAGCGGCCGAAAATGTAATGAGAACTATTATTATAAATACAACCATAAGCATCGAAGTGCCCGTATGCACAAAGGAAGGTTTATTCTTTGATGATCTCATATCTCAGCCCTCCTTTTTATATGATGGATAGTTTCAAGTTCGTATACCGTCTTCTCCGATCCGCTGTCCTCAAATTTCTGACTGCAGTATATGAAATCTTCATCCTGCGACAGCTTTATGCTTTGAATGTTATCGCATTTACTCTGACCGGTTACATGCCCTTCTTTGTCATAGTAAAGAGTAAAAACACTTTCGTCCGAACTGCTCTCTTCTGCCTCCGGAAATACCTCTTTCATCAGACGGAGCGCGTCCTCAAAAGAATCCGCGCCGGAGACAAGCTCCGCAACCGATGAACAGGCAGCCACTGCCTGATTCAGATCCTTTGAATCCCTCGTAAGCGTATGGGATCTGACTATTATCTGCAGGCAGACCGTGCCGGCAACGGCAAAGAAAAGTATGGCAATCACAAGCTCCGCCAAAAACAGAACAGGACCTGCCTTTTTATGGTCATTCATAAGCAACCTCCAATAATACAATAGTCAGATCTCGGCGTTATCGCTGCGCACATAGACGATCTGCGATGCGCTGTTTCCGTCGGTATCGTAACAGACAAATTTAAACAGATCATCTGAAAGCGTCTCTGTTTCAAGTTTTGACACCGAAGAAAGTATCGAAGTGCCTGCCGAAGCCGATACGCTGCTGCCTTCTTTTGCGAGCAGTTCGCAGAGCGAATCATCATAAACATAAATAAATGTATAATACGAAGCTTCATTATGATCCGATCTGAGCACGAGCGCATCATCTATACCGGTGACATTCACTTCGTCAAACCCCTCGTCAAGAAGAAAAACCGTATCCGCGCTGTCAGTATTGTGAAGCTTTTCCAAAAGATATGAAAGCGCCGTCTTTATCGTATCGTTTTGCGTGGAGGATTCCACAGTATTTTTATAGACGGACGCGGCAAATAAAAGCACAATAAGAGCGCTTATGGCAAAAGCAAAAAACAGCGCCATCGGAAAAAGGATATTCGCACTTCGTCCTTCTGATATACGTTGATCGTTCACTGAGTCCTCCTTAAATCGGTTCAGACATTATTGTCTTTTACTAAAATTGTTACCTCCGGGTAGATATTTGAACCCTGTATCGTATAGTCCACATAGAAAACTGATTCATCGTATGTGAGACCGTAGTTTTCTTTTATATATGAAAGTGATTCCGGATAGGTTCCCTCGTTCGCGTAGCAAAATGATATGATCCTGTTAAGCGAGCTCGACAGTATAGACTTCTGTCTTTCGACAGATCCGCCGGAAAACGTGCCTGTCGCCAGAAGAAACACGATCAATATACCTGCGAACAGCAGTACTGAAAGCAAAACTCCGGGTATTTTCTTCGAATTTGATCCACTTTGAAAACGAATCATAAATTTTCTCCATTCAGCCGCTTTTGCGGCGTTTTATATCAGATTCCCGACAGGATGCCGATCAGAGGAAGCATTACCGAAAGAAGTATGCAGCCTACAAAAACCGACATTGTTATAACGAGGGCCGGCTCTATCCTGGCGATCCTGTTTCTTACGCGGGTATTTATGTTTTCACGGTAAAGCTGGGCTATCCTCGCCATAACCGTATCCGTCGCACCCGATCTGCTTCCGACACTGAGCATTCGCGCGTAGCTTCCGGAAAAAATGCCTGCTTCAAAAACAGCGTCCGTAAAGCTGACTCCATTATGGAGCTGTTCTTTGACAGCTTCCAGTTTATTTGCAAAATGAGGATCTTCGACAGAATCGCATACAAGGTCGATACCGCTGTCAGGCGACATTCCCGCTTTAAGTACGAGAGACATACCCGCTGCAAAACGCATTGCCGAAAGTTCTTCAAAATATGATCTGGAAACACCTGTTTTATAGGCAAGATCACGTCTGAAGTTTTTTCCCTTTTCTGTCCTGAAACACAGTATTAGCATGAAAACGATAAAAGCAGCGATGAGTATAAGCGGAATGCTGTATCTTGCAAGCGCATTTCCAAGGGCTAAAAGAAATCCCGAAAAGCCTGTCAGCTCGCTTCCGAGCTGCATATATACCTGATTGAATATCGGCATTACTTTTACCAACAGCACAATTATCACCACGATTATCATAGAAGACATGATGATCGGCGATGTGATCGATTCTTTTATATATTTTTTTACGGCATCTTCATTGTCGTAATATTCGCTCAAAGAAGCCGTAACCTCGTCCAGCGTACCCGTCTCTTCTCCGATACGTATCATATTGAGCATGTACTTCGGAAAGACTTTTGCCGCCGCAAGGGAATCGTGAAGGCTTTCAAGATTTTCCAAATGTTCTATTATACATTCGAGGATTTCTCGTTCCTGCTCATTTTTCGATTCGTCATATAGAATGCGTATTCCTTCTGCCGCGGAAATTCCTGCGCGAAGCGTCATTGACAGCTGCTCGCAGAATAATGAGATTTCGGAAAATGACAGAGGTTTTAAAATCTTTTTTTGTTTCATCAAGGCACCTCATAGTTTTATTTATATTTAATACTTGAATTTTTCGGTGTAATTGTCGCCGTTGCTTATATAATCGCGGGTAAAGCTCTCGCGGTTATTGGCGGCAAGCGTCGGATCGAGAAGATACCACTTATGTCCATCGAAATGTATCACATTGTCCAGCCATCCCGTCTCTTCGGTATATACGCTTATCCATGCGTGATACAGCGTTCCCGAGTATCCGAATACGAGTTTTGTCGGGATCCCCTGGGATCTTAAAAGAGCCGCCATAAGCGACGCATAGTCAAAACAGATACCTTTTTTTGTCTTTAGCGTATTTGAAAGGTCCGGAATGTATATTGTGGTGACTTCTTCGGCGAACTCCACATCGTACGAGATATTATTTATCACATAATTATAAACCTGAGTCAGATAATCTAAGTCATCTGAAGACTCTTCTGATAATTCTATGCCAAGCGCCGTTACATCGTCGCCTTTTTTAAACTGCACGTACTGGTTCGGATATAAAAAAGGCGTAAACTCATCTTTCAGTTTTACATCTATTTCCTGTGACAAAAGCACCGCATAAGATGAATCTTCGATATGCTCCAGCACAGACACTTCGTACTTCCCGTCCCCATCCGAAAAAGGAAAAATATTTTCCTCTCCGTTTACAAGATTATAAATATATTTTTCACCGTTGGGATCGACGATCTGCGCTTTTGCGTTATCAGAAGCGCCTCCGTAATAAACACAGACATAGCCCTCCGAAACATTGGATGCGTCGATCGAGGCCGTCTCGTCTCCGTACACGACTTCACCGGAAGGGTCAGCCGTCAGGAATTCAGTATGCGTTTGCCTGCGTTCACCTGTTTTATCCTGAGAATCCGCGGTATTATGTTCATTGCCCGATGGCGCGTCTGATCCGCCGCCTGATGAACATCCGGCAGCCGATAATGCCAGCAGCAAAGCTAAAAAAATACATATCGGTTTCTTTGTATCAAACATAATAACGCAAATGAGTCTCCCTGAAAAAATATTGCTGTCTAAATTATAAAATTTATGCGCCAAATGGTCAAATTGAAATTGGAGCGTTTTTTGTTTTCAAAATTGAATTTTTTTGTTTTCGGCAAAAAATAACCGCACAAACTGTTGTCGTTCCAAAAAGGAACAGCAAAGGTCTGTACGGTATTATCTGATATATTAACAATATTATCCGGGATATTTATCTTGTTCCGAAGATCCTGTCTCCTGCGTCTCCGAGTCCCGGACAGATATAAGCGTCTTTGTTTAAACATCTGTCAAGGCTTCCCACGTATATCTGTACATCCGGGAAAGCCCTGTGAAGTCTTTCGAGTCCTTCCGGAGCGGCTACGATGCACATAAATTTGATCTTTTTGCCGCCGTACTCTTTGATCCTCTGTATCGCGTCTATAGCTGAACCGCCTGTAGCCAGCATAGGATCTGTCACTACTATTGTTCTCTCTTCTATCGGATCCGGAAGTTTACAGTAATATTCATGCGGCTCGTGGGTCTCTTCATCGCGATACATGCCGATATGTCCGACTTTGGCTGAAGGAACAAGCGCAAGCACGCCGTTTACCATTCCAAGTCCCGCTCTCAGTATCGGAACAATCGCAAGCTTGCGTCCCGCTATTTTAGGAGTCATGCACTTTTCTATCGGTGTTTCCACCTCCACGTCTTCAAGGGGCAGATCGCTTAAAGCGACATATCCTTCAAGCATTGCTATCTCTTCGACAAGTCTTCTGAATTCACTCGTCGTTGTATTCTTATCTCTTAATATTGAAATTTTATGCTGAACAAGAGGGTGTGTGATTATTTCTATATTCGGCTCATTTCTAAGATCCATATTTTCCTCCGGATTTTGAATCAGGGACGCTTCCCGTTTGAGAAAGCGTCCCCTAAAATAATGCTTATTGTTTTATACTATTTGTCCCGTGGGCTCACATTAGTTCTCGCCGTAAAGAGTGATCAATTTGTTTAAGTACTCGAATCTCTCTTTAGCTTCCGCCTCAGATTTAGCAAAGAGTCTCTCTGCCTTCTCAGGGTTAGCGCGTTTAAGTGAGTTATAACGTACTTCGCCGTCAAGGAATTCCTGATATGATGCTGTAGGAGCTTTTGAATCAAGAGCAAATGCAGCTTTTCCTTCCTCTTTGAGAGCAGGATTGTATCTGAACAGATGCCAGTATCCTGATTTAACAGCAAGCTCTTCCTCTGTCTGAGCTTTCGACATACCTTTCTTGATACCATGGTTGATACATGGAGCATAAGCGATAACAAGTGAAGGTCCCGGATAAGCCTCTGCCTCTGCAATGGCTTTTACAGTCTGGTTCATATCTGCGCCCATAGCGATCTGAGCAACATATACATATCCGTAGCTCATTGCTATAGAAGCGATATCTTTCTTCTTAACTTCTTTTCCGCCTGAAGCGAACTGAGCGATCGCTCCTGTAGGAGTAGCTTTAGAAGCCTGTCCGCCTGTATTTGAGTAAACCTCTGTATCGAAGATCATTACGTTGATATCTTTTCCTGATGCGAGGATGTGGTCTACTCCGCCGAAGCCGATATCGTATCCCCATCCGTCGCCGCCGAATACCCACTGTGACTTCTTAGCGAGGAAATCTTTATTGTCAAGGATGTACTGACACTCGTCACATCTGTTTTCTTTTGCTTCGATAGCTGCGATAAGCTTGTCTGAAGCTGCGCCGTTTGCAATGCCTACGCCGAATGAATCAAGCCATTCTTTTGCTGCTGCTTTAATAGCAGGATCAGCTTCTTCTCTTCCAAGGATAACTTCAACTTTCTCTTTGATTCCGTCACGGAGAGCATTCTGTGCAAGAAGCATACCGTATCCGAACTCAGCAGCATCCTCGAAGAGTGAGTTGTTCCATGCCGGTCCTTTTCCTTCGAAGTTTGTTGTATAAGGTGTCGAAGGTGATGAGTTACCCCAGATTGAAGAACATCCTGTAGCGTTGGCGATGTACATTCTCTCGCCGAAGAGCTGTGTGATGAGCTTAGCGTATGGTGTCTCGCCGCAGCCGCCGCATGCGCCTGAGAACTCAAGGAGCGGTTTTCTGAACTGGCTTCCTTTTACTGTTGTTTCTTTATATTTTTCAATAACGTCTTCTTTGTCCGGAAGAGTTACGGTGTAATCGAACTGTGCCTGCTGGAATACTGCCTCATCAAGCGGTTTCATTGTGATAGCTTTTTCTTTTGCAGGACAAACGTTTACACATGATCCGCATCCTGTACAGTCAAGAGCAGATACGCTCATTGTAAACTTGTAATCGCCTACTGCAGGTTTGAGGTCGATAGCGTTGATAGCTACAGGTGCAGCACTGAGCTCTGCAGGTGAAATAGCTACCGGACGGATTACAGCGTGAGGACATACATATGAACATCTGTTACACTGGATACATTTTGTTGAATCCCAAACAGGTACTGATACTGCTACTCCTCGTTTTTCGTATGCTGCCGCTCCTGAAGGAGTATAACCGTTCATGTATGGCATAAGAGCCGATACAGGCAGATCGTTTCCTTCCTGTGCGTTTACTTTTGACTGAATATTGTTTACGAAATCCTGAAGCTCTTTGCTTCCTTTATCTGTATGTGTAAACTTAACGCCGTCGTTCTGATCTGCGTTCTTCCAGCTTTCAGGTACTTCTACCTTAACGGCCTGGTCTGCGCCGGCGTCGATAGCTGCCCAGTTTTTAGCGACTACGTCGTCACCTTTACGTCCGTAAGTAGCTTTTGCTGCTGCCTTCATAAGCTCGATAGCTTTTTCCTGAGGAATGATGTTTGCGAGCTTGAAGAATGCCGACTGAAGAATTGTATTGATCCTTGTCGGTCCCATGCCTACTTCGATACCGATCTTAACGCCGTCGATTGTGTAGAACTGGATGTTGTGATTAGCAATATAAGCTTTTACCGCTCCCGGAAGATTTTTCTCAAGGCCTTCCATATCCCATTTGCAGTTAAGAAGGAATGTACCGCCGTCAACAAGCTCCTGAACCATGTTGTACTTTGTAATGTATGCAGGATTGTGGCATGCTACAAAGTTTGCCTTGTGGATAAGGTATGTTGATTTGATCGGTTTGCTTCCGAAACGGAGGTGTGACATTGTGATACCGCCTGATTTCTTTGAGTCATAATCAAAGTAAGCCTGAGCGTACATATCAGTGTTGTCACCGATGATCTTGATAGAGTTCTTGTTTGCACCTACAGTACCGTCTGCTCCGAGTCCCCAGAACTTGCAGTTGATTGTTCCTTCAGGAGTTGTAACGATAGGAGCTCCTACAGGAAGTGAAAGGTTTGTAACATCATCTACGATACCGATTGTGAACTCTTTCTTTTCTGTATTGTCGTAAACCGCAACGATCTGTGCCGGCGTAGTATCGTTTGAACCGAGTCCGTAACGGCCTGTATAAACAGGAACCTGATCGAACTTGCTGAATTTAAGAGCAGCAAGAACATCAAGGTAAAGCGGCTCGCCGATAGATCCCGGCTCTTTTGTTCTGTCAAGAACTGAGATCTGTTTTACTGTATCAGGAATTGCCTCGATGAGTTTCTCTGTAACGAACGGACGGTAAAGACGTACTTTAACAACGCCGACCTTGCGTCCGAGACCTCTGAGGTAATCGATAGTCTCTTCGATTGTTTCACATACGGAACCCATAGCGATGATAACGTGCTCGGCATCCGGAGCTCCGTAATAGTTGAATAATTTATAATCTGTTCCAAGTTTTTCGTTAACTTTGTTCATATACTTCTCTACGATAGCAGGAAGCTCTTTGTAAGAAGTATTTACTGTCTCTCTTGCCTGGAAGAAAATATCAGGGTTCTGAGCTGATCCCATCTGACATGCATGATTAGGATTTAATGCATTTTTTCTGAATTCATTGATAGCGTCCATCGGAGCCATCTCTTTAAGATCCTCGTAATCCCATGTTTCGATCTTCTGAAGCTCGTGTGATGTACGGAATCCGTCGAAGAAGTTGATGAAAGGAATCTTTCCTTCGATAGCTGCGCAGTGAGCTACAGGTGTAAGATCCATAACTTCCTGAACCGATGATTCACAGAGCATAGCACAGCCTGTCTGACGGCATGCGTAAACGTCTGAGTGATCACCGAAGATATTAAGTGCGTGTGAAGCGATTGCACGCGCCGATACGTTGAATACGCCCGGAAGGTGCTCACCCGCTATTTTATAAAGGTTAGGGATCATAAGAAGAAGTCCCTGTGATGCTGTATATGTCGTAGTAAGAGCACCGGCTACAAGCGATCCGTGAACAGCGCCTGCCGCACCTGCCTCTGACTGCATTTCTGTAATCTGTACCTCATGTCCGAACATATTTTTGCGGCCCTGTGTTGCCCACTCGTCCGTATGTTCAGCCATAGGTGAAGATGGTGTGATAGGATAGATGGCAGCGACATCTGTAAACGCGTAAGACGCATGTGCAGCGGCTGTGTTTCCATCCATGGTTTTCATTTTTCTTGCCATAACCTGTTTTTTTCCTCCTTAACGAATCTCTGAATGATAAATAAATACTATATCTTTTTACATACCGTCCGCATTATAACACTTCGAAGCACCGCTGTCCATATAA
>CASDUB010000123.1 GCA_949283905.1 uncultured Lachnospiraceae bacterium
ACCGTTGAAACAGCCAGAATCGAAAGAAACCGGCTGTGGAGGACGCTTTGGAGAATCTCATTAAATTGAGTGCCGACGGTGTAAAGGCGAAAGCCGAATCTCTCAGGCAAAAGAACAGAGCTGAATTATATAGTATCTATTCAAAAGAGTTCTTCAAAGCATAAAAAAGCTAAAGGGGGACTTTTTTATGTTATTAGAGATAGTTCAGACTATCAACGCTTACCTCTCCGATTATATCCTTGTTTTTCTTCTTATCGGAGTAGGTCTTTGGTTTACGATCAGAACAAAATTTGTTCAGATCAGATGTTTCGGCGAAGGTATGAAAAAGACTTTCGGCGGATTTACGCTTTTTGGTGAGAAGCATAAATCGGGAATGAGTTCGTTTCAGGCTCTTGCCACATCGATTGCAGCTCAGGTTGGAACAGGAAATATAGTCGGAGCCAGCAGTGCCATCCTTACCGGAGGACCGGGAGCGATCTTCTGGATGTGGATTATTGCATTTTTAGGCATGTCGACAATATACGCCGAAGCCGTTTTAGCTCAGGAGACAAGAGTGGTTGATAAAGACGGTCATGTTGCCGGCGGACCTGTTTACTACATAAGAAAAGCATTTACAGGAAAATTCGGAAGATTTCTTGCGGGATTCTTTGCTGTAGCAATCATACTTGCACTTGGATTTTTCGGATGTATGGTTCAGTCAAACTCGATTGCAGAAACATGTCAGAATGCTTTCGGAATCCCGGTATGGGTAATGGGTATCGTTATCGTAGTGATCTGTATTTTCGTATTTATGGGCGGAGTTAACCGTCTTGCGTCTGTTACTGAAAAAATGGTTCCTGTTATGGCGGCTCTTGTAATTATCGGAGCTCTTATCGTGCTTATAATCCGTGCTCCGTATATCCCGTCTGTATTTGGTATGATCTTCAAATACGCCTTTAATCCTTCAGCCATCATAGGCGGCGGATTCGGATATGCCCTGAAAGTTGCGATAAGCCAGGGCGCAAAGAGAGGACTTTTCTCAAATGAAGCAGGTATGGGTTCTACACCTCACGCTCATGCTCTTGCGAAAGTAAAGAAACCTCATGATCAGGGCGTTGTTGCGATGATCGGCGTATTTATCGATACATTTGTAGTGCTTACCATAATCGCACTTGTTATCATCTCTACGATGTATACAGAAGACGGCCTTCTGGCTTCGGGAGTTATTCCTGAGAACATCAGCAGTTCAAACCTTGCGCAGACAGCCTTCGGCACTGTATTCGGAGCTGAGATAGGTTCTGCTTTCGTAGCTATATGTTTATTCTTTTTCGCATTTTCGACTATTCTCGGATGGAACCTTTTCGGAAAGATAAACATGCAGTATCTCTTCGGAAAGAAGAGCGCTATTATATATACGATCCTGGCTATCGTATTTATATTCCTCGGAACGCTTGCGTCAAACGACCTTGTATGGAGTCTTTCCGATATGTTTAACCAGCTGATGGTTATACCGAATGCCATCGCGCTCTTTGCGCTTACGGGATTGGTAGTTAAGAACGCGTTAAACAAACGTAAAGATAAGGAAAATTAAATAACAGTCGGGTTTTTGAGTCCGACATCATGAAAATGACTGCTTATATCAAAAGATCAGAAAAACAGTATCTTTGGTATGAGCAGTCTTTTTGTTGCGTCTTATATGCGGCACATAAGAGATATAAGTTGATTATAAGAGTAATACATGATAAAATACATTTCATATTTTGTACAGGAGGATTGAAGATATGGTATCAGACAATGCACTGTATTTAAGTGCAGATGAATATGATTATCATTCTATAAAAAAGATTGCTCTTACAAACGGATATTTAGGAGAAATTAAAATATTCGATGCAAAAGATGAAAACAACAAAAAAGGCTATATCGTGACATTTAAAGACTGTCCGGTAAGCATTGACGACTCGATAATTAAATTTAAGGGTCTTTTGGAAAATATAAGAAACAACCGCTTTACCAGATAAGGTTAAGTTTTTGAAAGGGGAATTAAAATGTGCGGAATAGTTGGATTTACGGGAAATCATCCCGCAGCTCCGATATTGTTGGACGGATTATCTAAACTTGAATACAGAGGATATGATTCGGCAGGTATTGCCGTAAGAAACGGAGAGGAACTTGCTGAAGTAGTTAAAGCGACAGGCAAGCTCGAAAATCTTTCAGAAAAGATCGACGGAGGAAGAGCCATAAAAGGTTCATGCGGTATCGGTCATACAAGATGGGCTACTCACGGAGAACCGTCAAAGGTGAACGCTCATCCTCATGTATCGGGAAACTGCACCGGTTCGGCGTCGGGTACGGTTTTTTCAGAGGTTGTCGGAGTTCATAACGGCATTATAGAAAATTATCAGGAACTTAAAGAAAAGCTCCTGAAAAAAGGATATCAGTTCTACAGTGATACAGATACCGAAGTAGTTGTAAAACTTGTCGATTATTATTACAAAAAATATAATATCGGACCGGTTGACGCGATCGCAAAAACGATGGTGCGTGTACGCGGATCATATGCTCTTGAACTTATGTTCAAAGACTATCCGGGAGAAATCTGGGTTGCGAGAAAAGACAGCCCTATGATCATAGGTATCGCAAACGGTGAGACATATGTAGCATCTGATGTTCCGGCGATCCTTAATTACACAAAAGAAGTTTATTATATCGAAAATCTTGAGATGGCCAGACTTACTCCGGGAAATGTCGTTTTCTATGACCTCAACGGTGATGAAAAGACAAAAGAGCTCACAGAGATCACATTTACCGCTGAATCGGCAGAAAAAGGCGGATATGAACATTTCATGATGAAAGAGATCCATGAGCAGCCTAAAGTCGTGCTTGATACGATGAATTCTGTTGTTAAAGACGGCAGAATCGATCTTACAAACGTCGGTCTTTCTGATGAAGATATAAAGAATATTTCTCAGATCACTATGGTGGCTTGCGGATCCGCATGGCATGTAGGTATGGCGGCACAGTATGTTATCGAAGATCTTGCCAAGATTCCTGTAAGGGTAGAGCTTGCTTCCGAATTCCGTTACAGAAAGCCGCTGCTTGCAAAAGACACTCTTGTTATAGTTATATCGCAGTCGGGCGAAACGGCTGATACTCTGGCAGCGCTCCGCGAGGCAAAGGAACAGGGTGTAAAGACCCTTGCTATTGTAAATGTCGTCGGTTCATCCATAGCAAGAGAAGCGGACAGCGTATTTTATACCCTTGCCGGACCTGAGATATCTGTAGCGACTACAAAAGCCTATACTGCGCAGCTGATAGCGTCTTACATGCTTGCTATTAAGTTTGCTCATGTAAAAGGTATGATAGACGATGAAAAGTGCGAATACTATATCGAAGAGATAAGGACTATACCTGATAAAATACAGAAAATCATAGATGATAAAGAACGTATCCAGTGGTTCGCTTCAAAATACGCCAACGCCCACGATGTATTTTTCGTAGGACGAGGTCTTGACTACGCTATTTGTCTTGAAGGATCTCTTAAGATGAAGGAGATTTCATATATCCACAGCGAGGCGTATGCAGCAGGAGAATTAAAACACGGAACGATCTCTCTTGTTGAGGACGGAACGCTTATCATCGGCGTTCTGACTCAGAGCGACCTGTACGAAAAGACTGTTTCTAACATGGTTGAATGCAAGGCGAGGGGAGCGTATCTTTGTGCCCTTACGACTTACGGACACTATGAGATTGAAGATACAGCTGATTTTGTGACATATATTCCTAAAGTTGATGAGCACTTTATCGGTTCGCTTTCGGTAATTCCGCTGCAGCTGCTCGGATATTATATTTCTGTTGCCAAAGGTCTTGATGTCGATAAACCGAGAAATCTCGCAAAATCAGTTACGGTAGAATAAACTATACGGCAAAAGAAGTTATAAAAAAATTTAAATTAGTTGTTGACAACAGCACTTTAATAAGATAAACTGCAAAACAAGAAAACCGATGAGAAAGAGTAGTAGCAATAACCTCTTACCTTCAGAGAGCTGCGGATGGTGTGATCGCGGCAGGCAATGTAGTTGTGAATGGACTTTCGAGGGCGGACAGAAACGGCGCAGGCCGGAGTATGAAAGACGGAGTGACTGATCGTTAAAACAGTCGGCATATGATGGTATGCGTGAGAGGGTATGAATATATTCATATCAAGCCGGGTGGCACCGCAGGAAAAGTTTATCCTGTCCCAGCAATTACTTTGTAATTGTTGGGACTTTTTTATTTTTTAAACAAAAGGAGGAAATTATTATGATGAAACTCAGAAGAATGACAGCATTGACAATGGCAGCGGTATTTGCGGCAGGCATGACGGCATGCGCCTCAAATAACAGTGAGTCAGGATCAGCGGAAACATCAGTTCAGGATACAGCAAAAGAAGGGGAGGCAACATACACTGTAGGCATCTGTAATTACGTTGACGATGCATCTCTTAATCAGATAGTAAAAAGCATTAAAGATACCCTGGCATCGCTCGGAGAAGAAAACAATGTAGTCTTTGATGTAAGAGAAGATAACTGTATGGCTGACGCAAATGTTATGAATCAGATCATTTCAAACTTTATCGCCGATGATGTTGACCTTATGGTAGGCGTGGCTACTCCGGTGGCTATGGCAATGCAGGCGGCCACAGAAGATAATCAGATACCGGTCGTTTTCGCGGCAGTATCAGATCCGGTTTCGACAGGACTTGTAGCGGATCTTGAGAAACCGGGAGCCAATATCACAGGTTCATCGGATTATCTTGATACGACGGCTATCATGAATCTTATTCTTGCCGAAAATCCTGATATAGAAACAGTAGGTCTTCTTTACGACGTTGGTCAGGATTCAAGTGCAACTCCGATAGCAGCGGCAAAAGAATATCTGGATGAGAAAAATATCGCATATAAAGAGTATAACGGAACTACAGTCGATGAGGTACAGCTGGCGGTTCAGTCGATCATTGCCGATGGAGTAGAGGCGGTATTTACTCCTTCCGATAACACCATCATGACAGCTGAGCTTTCGATTTATGAAGATCTGGCAAACGCCGGCGTTAAACACTATGCCGGAGCCGATTCATTCGCCCTTAACGGAGCGTTTGTGGGATACGGAGTAGATTATGTGGAGCTTGGAGCTGAAACAGCAGAGATGATCAAGGGAATCCTTGTAGACGGAAATGACCCGGCCAAAACTCCTGTTCTTACATTTGACAACGGAACAGCTACAGTCAATACAGATATCTGTGAGATAATGAACATCGACTATGATGAACTTGCAAAGACTTTCGAGCCTTTCTGCACAAAAGTAGAACCGATAACTACTGCAGAGTCGTTTGAAGAGTAATTAAGAAAATTTTAATTGAAAGGAATTCGTTATAATGAATGTAATTATGCCTTTAATACAGACAGCTCTTGAGCTGGGGTTATGCGGAGCGTTAACAGTTATGGCGCTTTACTTAAGCTATACAATGTTAAATGTTTGCGACCTGTCGACAGACGGATGCTATACGCTTGGAGCGGCAGTCGGAGCAACCGTGGCAATAAGCGGCCATCCGTATCTTGCGATCGTCGCGGCTATGCTTGCGGGTGTATTATCAGGATTTGTAACCGCATTCCTTCAGACTAAAATGGGCATTGACAGCCTGCTTGCCGGTATCGTAGTAAATACGGCGCTCTATTCCATAAATATAGCTGTTATGGGCGGATCATCTCTTTTAAATATGAATACGACGGAGACGGTATTTACAAAGATGAAAGATCTTCTTGAAGGAACAATATTCAGCGAACAGTATTCATTGATCGTTATACTTATAGCTGTAATAGCCGTTGCGGTATTTTTGATATTTTTCCTGAAAACAAGACTCGGTCTTGCGATAAGAGCAACCGGAAACAATCCGGCTATGGTAAAATCATCCTCGATCAATACTGCATTTACAACTATAATAGGACTTTGCGTTGCAAATGCGTTTACGGCGCTCTCCGGATGCCTTATGGCTCAGTCACAGAAATCGGTGAATATTGATATCGGAACGGGTATGGTAACTATCGCCCTTGCATCTCTTCTGATC
>CASDUB010000124.1 GCA_949283905.1 uncultured Lachnospiraceae bacterium
AAGCAACGCGTTCAAAAGGCTTGATATAATAGCCGTCGTCTTTTGCTATATTGATACTCTCTTTGAAATTGAAATCAAAAAAGAAAGCGAGAAAACTTATCCATATATCAAGTCCTGTTTTTCTGGTGGTTTTCGGAATCGTCCTGTGTTCTAAAAAACAGTTCATGACATCATCGGTAACGGTTTCTTTTGAAACCTGTTCGTATGTTTCGCCCATAGTGTCAATCATATCTTCGCAGGCAAATACGCGGAATATGTCGCATTTATCGGCGTCACGTATCAGCTTGCACAGAGTAAGAGTTTCTCCTGTTATATTCGGGTCTATGGCATAGACATTGTGATTTATTACAGCGGTGATCACCTGCTGCTTTTCGCTGTCTGAAAGAGGATAAAGCAGATTGTTGCTGACGATCACTTTGCATCCGAGTTCGGCATGATTCACGGAAAGATTATCGAGAAAAGTTTTATATTTTCTAATCTGTTCGAATCTCCCGATATCGTGAAAAACGGCGCAGATCTCAGCGAGATACTTTGTGTGTTCAGGCAGATCCAAGAGGTCTGTAAGCCTGTTCATTACACCGACTACTGCCATTGTATGAACAACTTTAAGATTTATCATTCCGTTTGAAAGGTCAAAATTTGATGTATATTTATCAAAGACTTCTTTTGCCCAAGGCGCATAAGATTTCATAAATTGTCTCCCGGTAAGCTTTTTACATAAGAATTATCAGGGACATCAATATATTTTGACCCTGATGACGTCTATATGATACCACTTTATGTAACAATAATGATATATAAATATCGATATATATAAAAAAAGCATATTTCCGACAAAAATCAAGAAATACGTTGAATTTTTAACAAATTTAATATAAGATTTATAATTGTTATTTGATCTTATTTAGAGGAGAGACATTATGTACAACTTAAAATGGACAAATAAGTACAGCTGCGAAACAGGATACGTAAAAAAAGTCAGCAAAGCAAAAGGATATTTCGAAAACACATTCGAAAAAGCAGAAGCTAAAAAGTATCGTTCAATGAAAGCCGTTCAGACAGATATCGAATTACTTACAGAGTTAGGCGAAGCAGTTAACAACGTATTTGAAGCTGAAGAAATGTAAGTACTTATTTAAGAAATGAAAGAAGAAAAGAGAGTGACGTTTATGCGTTGCTCTTTTTTTATTTGCCGCACGGTATGAACGGTCAACATTTTTCTTTTATATATAATATTCATGTTGTATACTTATAATCAGATAATAAAAAGCAGGATCAGACTGTAAAAATATCAGAAAGGACTGAGAATTATGGATTGTATTTTTTGTAAGATAGCCAACGGAGAAATTCCTTCGTCATCGATATATGAAGATGAAGATTTTAATGTAATACTTGATTTGGGACCGGCGACAAGGGGTCATGCACTTATACTGCCGAAACATCACTATGCAGATCTTTTTGAACTTCCGGAAGAAGAAGCAAAGAAAGCCATCTGCCTGGCGAAGAAACTCATTCCGGCGATAAAAAAAGGGCTGGGATGTGACGGAATTCAGCTTGTTCAGAACAACGGAGCTGCGGCAGGTCAGACAGTATTTCACTATCATTTGCACATTATTCCGGCGTATAAGGAGGACGGACCGGGAGCGCGCTGGAATCCGGGAACGATTTCAGATGAAGATAAAGAATTGATTCCGAAACTCATAAAAGAGAATCTATAAAAATTTTTATAAAAACTAAATATAATACAAAAAGCGTATTATAAACATGCTATTTTATAGATGAAAATATGCAGATACAAAGGAGATACTCGGATGACTCAAAGAGAAGCGGTTTATGCTATGTTAAGAGGTGAGAAGCCTGATGTGATCATCAACGGATGGGAACCGTTTGGCCTGATTATTGATGATGTAATGATTCATCAGCAGGGCCCGGGACCAAGATATGTGGACGCATGGGGTGTTACAATGATTCAGGAAGAGGGACAGTTCGGAGCCATGCCGTCAGAAGCGGAAGAAGATCTTGTATGCCCTGATATTACGGAATGGAAAAGCTATGTAAAGGTTCCGGATCCTGACAAGTGGGAACTTGATTTTTCGGGAGCGTTTGCACAGATTGAAGCAGCGAGAGCTCAGGGAAAGATAATAACATCGTTCTTGCCTATGGGTCCGTTTGAAACTTCGCATAATATTCTGGGATTTGAGGAAGGTCTTATCGCATATCTTGAAGAACCTGAAGATATGAAAGAGCTTGTAGATACTATTTTCGAATTCAAGAAAAAAGAAATTAAGATCCAGATTGAAAACTGGAAGCCGGAATGTTTCCTGCTTCATGACGATTTCGGATCGAAACAAAACCTGCTTCTGCCGCCTGATACATGGCGTGAATTCTTTAAAGAAGGATACAGGGAACTTGCGGAGATTATTCATGAAAGCGGAGCTATAGTTATGCTGCACTCTGACAGCAACAATGAACTGATAGCTGCCGATCTTGAAGAAATAGGCGTTGATATCTGGCAGGGCGTTCTTCCTACGGTAAATGTTCCGAAACTTCAGAAAGAGCTTAAGAAGATGATTCTTATGGGAGGATACGATTCGGGAATTATCGACAGAGCGGATACGACTGACGAAGAACTCAGAAACGAAGTGATGAGAGTTATAAATGACTATGTTCCGGGAGGAAGATTTATTCCGTGTATTTCATACGGCGGACCGGGAACATTTATGCCGGATACGGAAGAGAGAATTACTAAAGTGATAAGAAATCTTTAAAAACTGACGAGGGGATTAACCCCTCGTCTTATTATTTGGCGTATTTTTCTATAAGATCCATGATGATCTTTTTGGAATCGGCGTTTGGACTGGCGTCCATAGCGTCGATATATTTCTGACGGTTTTCATAAAGCTCGGAAACGCCTTTCAACAGGCTTTCCTGCGTAAGGTCTTCTTCTTCGATGACCATGCTGAATCCCAGCTTTTCAAATGAGCGGGCATTCAATACCTGATCTCCGCGGCTCGCCTTGGCAGAAAGAGGAATAAGAAGGTTTGGCTTTGAAAGAGCGCATATTTCCGAGATTGCATTCGCTCCGGCTCTTGATATTATGATAGACGCAAGGGCGAACATATGCGTGAGTTCCTTCTTGATATATTCGTATTGTCTGTAACCTTCTATATTATTTAAAGATTCATTAATTTTGCCTTTTCCGCAAAGATGAATAATGTTGAAATCCTTTAAAAGTTCGTCAAGGCTTTCTCTTATCGCGGTATTTAAAACGACGGAACCGAGACTACCTCCCATGGCGAGGATTACCGGTTTGTGATCCGTGAAACCGCAGAAACGGCGGGCTGTTTCGGGAACGCCTTTCATGAGTTCATCGCGTATCGGAGTACCTGTAACGACAGCTTTATCGGCAGGCAGATACCGGGCTGTTTCCGGGAAATTGCAGCATACGGCGCTGGCGGCTGAAATACACAGCTTGTTGGCAAGACCCGGCGTCATATCGGATTCATGAATTATAACCGGAACTCCGAGAGCTTTCGCGGCTTTTACAACCGGAGCTGAAACAAATCCGCCCTTTGAAAATACTATGTCCGGCTCAAGTTTCTTAAGAAGCTTTTTCGCTTCCGAAAAACCCTTCAGAACACGGAAAGGATCGGTAAGGTTCTTAACGCTGAGATATCGGCGCAGCTTGCCGGACGATATGCCGTAATACTTTATTCCCATTTCTGAGATCAGCTGCTTTTCTATCCCGTCATATGAACCTATATATAATATTTCATAACCTTTTCTTTCGAGTTCGGGTATCAATGCTATATTTGGCGTTACATGGCCGGCCGTTCCGCCGCCTGTAAGAATAATACGTTTCATAGAAATCGCTCCTGACAGTTATTGTATATTTATATGATTTGATTCTGATTTTATTTTAACCCCATGAAGTAAAAAGTGAAAGAGATTTCAGTAATAAATTTCAAACTTAATTTTTATGATATGCCTTGTCAAAAATTTAAATATGAAGCATTATTATCTTGAAAAGCCGCGCGGGGAACGCCGGGCGGCGGTTTCACGGATAAATCATTAATCAGTTACGGAGGAAATACACATGACAAAAGTAAAGATAGAACCGGGTGTATGCGGATTTACCGCGATTGTGACGGCACAGTTAAATGATGATGAAGAATGCGATATAACAGTAGATACAAAGTGTCCTACGATAAATAAAATGATTGAAGAACTCGGTACGACTTTTGATGGTATGGAAGTATGTCTGACAAAACCCGGACAGAATATCTTTTATGAGTTTGCAAAAAACAATTATCCCGTACATGCGGCGTGTCCGATGATAAACGGGATCTTAAAATGTATTGAAGCTGAAAGCGGATTGGCTCTAAAGAAAGATGCGGGAATCTATTTTATGGATTAAGTCATTCCTTATTATGGAGTACTTTTTATTGAAGTTTGTATGATTTTTTGGTATCATTCATAAGAATATGCCTTTTATAAAACCGAAGGAATGGTAGACTTATGTTTAGATTATGGGGAAAACTGGTAAAAGACAGTCGTCTGATAAAATCAGAGACGATCGAAAGACCGGAAGAAGATACTCGAACGCACAAAATATTTAATTCAATAGAAGAACTTTGCAGAATATGGGATCTCGGAACTCCTATTTGGCTTGATTCTACCATCAATGAATTTAAACGCCATAAAAAAGCAAGATTTTATTCTGATAATTTTATGGAAGAAATAGATTTTGATTTTATGGAAATTCAGATACTTGAAGAGTAATTCATACAGAAGGGAGAAAATATGATCAAATTATTCAACGGCGGAGCATATCTTGTAAACGGCGAAACAATTGTCGAAGATAATGCGTCCGCGGCAGCAATCTTAAAACAGTCGACAGGACATGATGTAAACAAACAGGAAGCAAAAAAAGGTACGATGGCATATGGCATTTTAAACGCCCATAACACATCGTCAAATATGGATCAGCTTCAGATAAGATTTGACAAACTTACATCACATGATATTACTTTTGTAGGTATTATTCAGACGGCAAGAGCTTCAGGACTTGAAAAGTTCCCGATGCCTTATGTTCTTACAAACTGCCACAACTCGCTCTGCGCGGTAGGCGGTACTATTAATGAAGACGACCACATGTTCGGACTTACATGCGCTAAAAAATACGGCGGCGTATATGTACCTCCTCATCAGGCCGTTATACATCAGTATGCAAGAGAGATGCTTGCAGGTGCGGGAAAGATGATCCTCGGTTCAGATTCTCATACACGTTACGGCGCTCTCGGTACTATGGCTGTAGGCGAAGGCGGACCTGAGCTTGTAAAACAGCTTCTTAACAAGACATACGATATCGCTATGCCGGGAGTAGTCGGCATCTATATGACAGGAGAGCCGAAAAAAGGCGTAGGTCCTCAGGACGTTGCGCTTGCTCTTATCAAAGCAGTATTCGACAACGGATATGTAAAGAACAAAGTCATGGAATTCGTAGGACCCGGAATCGCAAATCTTTCGGCAGATTTCCGTATCGGCATAGATGTTATGACAACAGAGACAACATGTCTTTCATCTATCTGGAGAACAGATTCGAAGATCAAAGATTTCTATGATATCCACGGACGTGTTTCTGAGTATAAAGAACTGAATCCGGCTCCTGTAGCATACTATGACGGAATGATCATCTGCGAGCTTGACAAGATCGAGCCTATGATCGCTATGCCGTTCCATCCGAGCAACGCGTATACT
>CASDUB010000125.1 GCA_949283905.1 uncultured Lachnospiraceae bacterium
CCGAATCAGGCTGCTGAGAATCTGACAGCAAAACAAACCGGAAATATGAACGGCAGCAGCACGCCTTCTCTCGATCAGTACAGCAGAGATCTTACAGAGATGGCCTCTCTCGGGAAACTTGATCCTGTTATAGGACGCGACAAAGAAATACTCAGACTTATGCAGATCCTTTCCAGAA
Source organism: uncultured Lachnospiraceae bacterium (assembly GCA_949283905.1). GTDB lineage: Bacteria > Bacillota > Clostridia > Lachnospirales > Lachnospiraceae > Alectryocaccobium. The sequence continues at coordinate 179 of CASDUB010000125.1, forward strand.
GGACGAAAAACAATCCCTGTCTTGTTGGAGAGGCAGGCGTCGGAAAGAGCGCGATCGTCGAAGGCCTTGCTCAGAGGATCGTTAACGAATCCGTGCCGGAAAACATGCTCGGCAAAAGACTTGTTACGCTCGATCTGTCAGGAATGGTGGCAGGCTCAAAATACAGAGGCGATTTTGAGGCCCGTATAAAAAGCGTGCTGGATGAAATACATTCAAACGGAAATATTATTCTTTTTATTGACGAATTACACACGCTGATAGGCGCAGGAGGAGCGGAAGGCGCGATGGATGCAGCCAATATCCTTAAGCCGGCTCTTTCGAGGGGCGAACTTCAGATAATAGGAGCGACTACTCTTGACGAGTACAGAAAGCATATCGAAAAAGATGCTGCTCTTGAAAGAAGATTTCAGCCTGTTACGGTTGAAGAACCGAGCCTTGAACAGTGTGTTGAGATCCTCAAAGGGCTCAGACCTTATTATGAAAAACATCACAATATCAAAATAGATGATTCGGCGCTTGAAGCAGCCGTTAAAATGAGTTCAAGATATATTTCGGACAGATTTCTTCCGGATAAGGCCATTGATCTTTTGGATGAGTCTTCGGCAAAACTCCATCTTAAGGAATATGACGGAAACACTAAAATATCTGAGATCAGGGGAAAAATCAAAGCCGCTGAAGATATTCGTGAAGAAGCCATAACCGGCGGGGATTTTGAAAAAGCGGCTCAGCTCGGAGGCGAACTTAAGAAGTTGAAAGAACGTCTTGAAAGACTTAAGAATAATCACATAAAAAATAATAATAAAAATTTACTCACAGACCAGGATATCGCGACGACTGTTTCGGAATGGACAGGCGTACCTGTTGCTCAGCTGACGCAGACCGAAGCAAAAAGACTCTCACAGCTTGAAAATATACTGGCTAAAAGAGTAGTCGGACAGGATGAGGCAGTAAGCGCCATCTCAAGAGCAATAAGGCGAGGAAGAGCAGGGCTTAAAGATCCGAACAGACCGATTGGAACATTTTTATTCCTCGGACCTACAGGAGTCGGAAAAACAGAACTGTCAAAGGCTGTTGCCGAAGCTGTTTTCGGACAAGAATCATCTATAATCAGAGTTGATATGTCTGAATATATGGAAAAACACAGCGTGTCAAAACTGATCGGTTCGCCTCCGGGATATGTCGGATACGAGGAAGGCGGACAGCTTTCGGAAAAGATCAGAAGGAACCCATACAGTGTTATTTTATTTGATGAGATCGAAAAAGCGCATCCCGATGTGTTTAACATTCTTCTCCAGGTGATGGATGAAGGACATATCACAGACGCCCAGGGAAGAAAGATCAATTTCAAAAACACCTGTATCATAATGACTTCAAATGCCGGCGCGCAGTCTATAATACAGCCTAAGCATCTTGGATTTTTGACAGGCGACACCGAGACGAAAGACTACGAATACATGAAGTCAAAAGTGCTTGAAGATATCAAGAAGATCTTTAAGCCGGAGTTCCTTAACAGGATCGATGAGATTATCGTATTCCATTCGCTCACACGCGAAAATATGAAGAAAATACTTGATATTCAGATCGGTATACTTCAGAAAAGATGTAAAGAGCAGTTCGACTTGTCTATAAAGATAACGCCGGCCGCTCAGAAGGAACTTATAAATTCAAGCTTTGACGCAACTTACGGAGCAAGGCCGCTGAAAAGAGCGATCCAGACACTTCTTGAAGATCCGCTGGCAGAAAAAATATTAAGCGGAGATATTGAAAGAGGCGATACCGTAAGGATCGGTTATAAACAGGGAAAATACAATTTCGACAAAGTATGAGACTGACAGGTATATTTCCCTGAAGCAGGAGAATCCGGTATGGAACATGTTTTTGATAAAACGGAATTCTTTGATACTATAAAGAGAATTCTCAAATTCGGCGCCGAAGAAAAGGCGCTCACAGGTTCTATCAGAGAAACCGAAATAGAAATAGACGCTATACAGAGCAAGATAGACGCCATAAAAGACGAACTTATAAAATCGCTGATAATGCTTCCTTCTTCAAAGGCAAAGAGAAAAGCCAATATAGAAAAATATCAGAATCAGATAGAAGAGAAAAAAGCTTTTATTGCCGAAGTAAAAGAACAGATCAAGAACCTCAACTTGAGATGTTTTAACTGTGAAGAAATGCCGTCTGTCTATCTCGGTACGTTTCCTCAGGGAAAAGACGGTGAAGAAATGCCCCTTGAGTGGGATGTGCTTCTCTGCGAGCAGAATTTTGTTCACCTTGTTACAAAGCATGTTATAAAACAGATGAAATATGCCGATGAACTTGTCGATACTCCGTGGAAAAACAGCAAGATAAGACATTGGCTGAACAGTGAATTTTACGAAAATGCTTTCAATGATGAGGAAAAAGCAATTATCATTGAAAAAGAGCTCGCTAATCCCGGATGTCCGGCATATAAAACGCCCGGAAGTGACAACACGCGTGACAAAGTGTTCCTGCCGTCTATAACCGAGGTTAAAAATTACAGCAAATATGATATGGACAGGATCGCTACGCCGACAGAGTACGCGAAGAATAACGGACTTTTTGTCAGCGTAGAGACAGGCGGAAGCTATTGGTGGCTGCGCAACAACGGCGGCAACATGTATAATGCGTCGATCGTGAATTTTAACGGCTATGTATTTGAATACGGATTTTATATAGTGGATGAAAGATACGGCGTAAGACCGAATATCTGGATCAGATTACAATGATGACTGATATGAAAAAGACATTGTTATGTTTGTTTGTTCAGATGACAAAATAAACATAACAATGTTGTTTTTTTAAGTGATAAATTGATGAGAAATTGTAAAAATATGACAAGTAATCAGTTGAAAAAATGTTAAATCGTTGTATCATATATTATTGATAGCAATTGGTTTAATTTAAAGGGAGGTTAAATAGTATGGTCAAAGCTAAATCCAGAATAGAAGGCTTGCTGGATGCTAAAAGTTTTGTTGAGATCGGCGCTAAGGTAACAGCCAGAAGCACTGATTTCAATATGGCGTCCAAAAAAGAGGCTTCAGATGGAGTTATCACCGGTTACGGACTTATCAATGGTTATCCTGTATTTGTTTACAGTCAGGATTCATCAGTCCTTGGAGGCAGTATCGGAGAAATGCATGCGTCAAAGATCGTAAAGCTTTACGAAATGGCGATTAAAACAGGCGCTCCGGTCATCGGCCTTATCGACTGTGCCGGAATGCGTCTTGAAGAGGGTACGGACGCGCTCAATTCCTTTGGAAAGATTTATATGGCACAGTGCAATGCATCGGGAGTTATTCCGCAGATAACGGCAATTTTCGGAAATTGCGGAGGCGGTATGGCCCTAGCTGCGGCAATGTCTGATTTCACATTTATGGAAGAAGGCAATGCACGATTGTTTGTAAATACTCCGAATGCTCTCGATGGAAATCATGTATCAGAATGCGACACTTCTTCAGCGTCATTCCAGAGCGCAGAGGCCGGCAATGTGGACATGGTCGGATCTGAGGATGAGATTATCGCAGCGATCAGGAATCTTGTTTCTGTTCTTCCGGCGAACAATGAAGACGATATGTCTTATATGGAAACGGATGATGATGCAAACAGACTCTGCAGCGATCTTGAGGTTCTTGCAGCAGATCCGATTCAGTTCCTTTCGGAAATCGCGGATGATAATTATGTATTTGAAGCTAAATCAGAATACGCAAAAGACATGGTTACGGCACTTATCGGTCTTAATGGAACTACTGTAGGCGTTGTGGCTAACAGAAATTCTGTCCTCACTGTTAAGGGCGTTGAAAAAGCAGCTGAATTTGTAAATTTCTGCGACGCTTTTTCTATTCCTATCGTTTCTGTTGTAAACGTAAAAGGCTTTGAGGCAAATATCTGTACGGAGAAAAATATCGCCAGAGCGGCAGCGAAGCTTTTATACGCATTTGCAAATGCGACTGCGCCTAAGATTTCACTTCTTACAGGAGAAGCTATGGGAAGCGCATATCTTGTAATGAACAGCAGACCTATAGGTGCTGATATTGTTTACGCATGGGATACGGCCCGTATCGGAATGATGGATGCGAAATCGGCGGCTAAGATCATGTACGCCGGGGAAGATGCAAATATTATTAAAGAACAGGCTGCAAAATATGACGCGCTTCAGAACAGCGTTGAGTCGGCGGCCGCAAGAGGTTTTGTCGATACAGTAATCGAACCGGCCGAGACGAGAAAGTATCTTATCGGCGCGATAGAACTTTTATTCTCAAAGAGAGATCATCGTCCGGAAAAGAAACACGGAACTGTATAATAGGGGTGGCTTATGAAGAATAAAATGATAAAGCTTCTGGCTGTTATTTCAGCAGCGGTTTGTCTTGCCGCATCATCAACAGCTGTTTTCGCTGCACCATACATCGAAAACGGCCCGCTGACGGAAGAAGAGGCACAGAATTATGCTGCACAGACTCAGATGGAAGTGCTTTTAACGTATATGCTGGACAGCGGTATGGGCGAGGCAATGCGAGATCAGTTTTCTCAGAGTCAGGATTATTATTATGAGAAAATGGCTGAGCAGCTTGAAGAGTGTAAAGATGACCTTGGAAATTTTGTTCAGGTAAACAGTGTTGACGGCTCTATCGAAGATTATGTGCTGACGTTAAATTATGATATTCAGTGCGAAAAGATGGACGCTGAAATAATTTCAACTTATAAATTGGAGTTTGTAAGAGACAGTTCAACAGGACAACTCGGAACGTCAATGACACCGCTGGATATTACCGTAAATCCTGAATACCCGATATCTTATAATATGATGGAAGCGGGACGAAACACGATAATAGGTCTTGTTGTGGTATTTGTCGTTCTGGCATTTCTGGCATTTGTGATCGGACTTCTGAAATATTTAAATCCTGAAATGAGGAAGAAACATCATGCGTCAGATGACTCAGCGGCAGAGCAGAATGCAGCAAAAGAAGCTTCAGTAAAAGAGATAAAAGAAATTCCCGTACAGAATACGGTTTCTTATGATGAAGAGATCGTTGCAGTTATGGCTGCGGCAATCGCAATGGCTGAATCAGAGAAAGCAGCGGATGATAACAGTACGTATTATGTAAGCTCTGTCAGAAGAGTATCGGGAACGAAACGTTGGAAACGAGCATAATTAAGGAGAAAATAGTATGAAATCATATACGATAACAGTAAATGGAAATGTTTATCATGTTACAGTAGAAGAAGGAATTAAAGATGGCGCGGCTGCA
>CASDUB010000126.1 GCA_949283905.1 uncultured Lachnospiraceae bacterium
AAATTCGAAACTCATTTTTCGTCAGTTCAATACGTTTGTTCTCATATGTAAGTGTCGTATCTTCTAAATTTAGAAACGCGCCTCTGTGTTCAAGCAGAGCTGTCTTGTTTCCGATATCATAAGTACGCCTTAAAAGAGCCTGCATTTTAGCTATCATAACATCAAGATCTCTAGGTTTTTGAATAAAATCATCACCGCCCATGTTCATAGCCATAACGATATTCATGTTATCCGAAGCCGAAGAAATAAACACTATTGGAACGTTTGAGATTTTTCTTATCTCCATGCACCAATGATACCCATTGAAAAACGGAAGCATTATATCCATAAGCACCATATGGGGATCATATTTAAGAAATTCCTGTATTATATTTTGAAAATCCTTTGCATATGCGGCCTCGTTTCCCCATGACTCAATCTGACGTTTCATAGCCTCAGCAAGAGCAATGTCATCTTCTACAATAAATATTTTATACATTTGATTACTTTCCTGATTTTAGTTTTTGTCTGAATATTATTCTTTTTCGAGACGTTTTTCTATCGCTTCGGTAACAGTCTTAAGCACCTTTATTCGGGCATAATATTTGTCATTTCCCTCTACGATGACCCATGGAGCATGCTCTGTGGAAGTACGCATTATCATCTCATTAATGGCAGTCTCATATTGATCCCATTTTTCTCTGTTGCGCCAGTCCTCATCGGTAATCTTCCACTGCTTATCCGGATCATTCTGACGTTCTTTAAATCTTCGCTCCTGTTCGTCTTTATCTATGTGCATCCAGAATTTAATAATTATTGCTCCTTCATCGTACAGATCTTCTTCCATCTCGTTAATTTCACGATAAGCTCTCTTCCATTCATCCGGTGAACATAATTTTTCTATGCGCTCTACCATAACGCGTCCGTACCATGTTCTGTCGAATATGGCGATATGTCCTGCTTTTGGCATTGCACGCCAGAAACGCCACAGGTAATGATGCGCCTTTTCGATGTCATTCGGAGCAGCCGTCGGATTAACCACATAACCGCGGGGATCCATATGATCCGTCAGCCTTTTTATAGCGCCTCCTTTTCCGCCTGCGTCCCATCCTTCAAAGCAAAGCACTACAGGGATCCTTTTTCTGTACAGTTCGCTGTGCAGCAATTCTATTTTGTTCTGATAATAATCAAGTTTTTCCTTGTACTCTTCCCTGGTATATTTCAATGACAAATCTGCTTTTGAAAGTATTGAAACCTGCATGTCAGATCTGCTGTCATCTGTTTCAGGTTCATGTCTTTGCGCAGCAGCCTTAACTTTTTTTATCTGTTCCGTCATTGCCTTTATAACGGTATTATATATTTTTACTGTAGCGTAACGTCTGTCGACTGATTCTATTATTGTCCAGGGCGCATAATCGGTGTCTGTATTAAACAGCATTTCTTCCATCATAGAGGAATATCTTTCGAACTCCTCATTTCTTTTCCTGTCTCCGTCAGTAACGCGCCATGAAGTCTCAATATTTTCTTCAAGCTTATCAAATCTTTTTTTCTGCTCATTTTTATCGATAATCAGCAGCAACTTAATGATCAGATTGCCGTCGTCTGAGAGCTGGCGTTCGAATGAATTGATTGAGTCAAAGGCGAGTTTCAATTCTTTATCGGGAGTTCTGTCTTCAAATCTGTCGATAAGAACCTTTCTGTACCAACTTCCTCCGTATATGGCGATTTTTCCCTTTACCGGAGTCTTTGTCCAAAACCTCCACATAAAAGGGTACATTCTTTCTTCAGGAGTCTCTTCCTTGATAGTATGAACTTCAAAACCTCTCGGATCCATCGAATGAATAAGTTTGCCGATCTGAAGTCCTTTTCCTGCGGAGCCGTAACCTTCAAATACGATAAGAATAGGGATTCCGAGGGCTTTGCACTCCCTCTGCAGACGTCCCATCTGCGATTCAAGAATGTCCATCTGTTCGTCATATTCTTTCTTTGATAGTTTTTTATTTAAATCAATATTTTCAAGCATAGACACGCCTCCGTTCTTCGTTTTAGTAAAAAAGAAATTTAGACCTCATTTTATTTTGATTATAACATTTATGATCAGGTTCGCAATGGAGGAATTATTAAGATTCTGTTGTAAATGTTTGCAGATTGTTTTTGAGTAATAAAAATGATATCATAAACAGATAAGACGAGGAGGTAATTTCTATGATTGATAATACTGTTTTAGAAAATATAAGAAGCCGTTTCTCATGCAGAAAGTTTTCTTCAAAGAAAGTTGATAAGGAAACCTTGCAGGCTATATTGGAAGCCGGAAAATATGCGCCGAGCGGCGGTAACCGTCAGGGATGGCATTTTACCGTAATAGAAAGCGATGAAGGAAAGGATCTGCTTTTAAAAGCAGCAGGCAGCACGCCTCCTCCCGGCTTTCCCGAAAAGCTTCAGTGGCCGTATCAGGGAGATTTCTGCGGCGCTCCTGTAGTAATTCTGATCTCCGGAGCACCTGACGTACCATGGCCTGAAGTAGGACCGAGACTCGCAGCTCAAAATATCATGCTCGCGGCTCAGTCTTTGGGACTTGCCACACTTTGGTCTTCTCTTTTTACGAAAGACCTGTTCCGTGACGAAGAAAGCGCAGCCGTAAAGACCAAACTCATGCCTGAAAATTACAATGTTTATGCTGCCTTATTCCTCGGTTATCCCGAAGAACGTCCGAATACCAGACCTCCAAGACGCGAAAATGTAGAAACTTGGATTTGAAACGTATGATAAAGAGCTGCCTGAATTTTTTATATCAGACAGCTCTTTGTATATCAGAATAATTTATCAAAAATTCCTTAACAAACTCCATGTAACGCGAAGAAATCCTGTATCTTGTCAAACGGAATCACATCAAGGTTATCATAAAGATCTGTATGAACGGCACCAGGAATTGTCAGCATTTCCTTGTTATCTTTATATTTGTTGTCCCTGACCATTGCTTTATAGGCATCCTTGCTAAAATAATAACTATGAGCCTTATCGCCGTGTATAATAAGAACAGCGCTGCGAATCTCATTAATATACGCTAATATCGGTTGATTCATAAAGGACATGCATCCTATACTGTTCCATCCTTCATTTGAATTGAGAGACCTTGCATGATAACATCTTCCCTTATAGTATTCACTGTAGTCTTTCACATAAAATGGTACGTCTTTCGGAACGGGAAGAGACAGGCATCCTCCGGCACGAGAGTATTCACCCTTTTTATACTCTTCTGTTCTAAGGGCGTTCAATGCTTTCCTCTTTTCAAAACGTGCTTCTTCGCTGTCTTCAGAATCAAAATATCCGTTGGCATTTACTCTGCTCATGTCATACATGGTAGATGCAACCGTTGCCTTGATTCTTGTGTCGAGAGCCGCTGCATTAAGAGCCATACCACCCCATCCGCATATACCTATAATACCGATTTTTTCCACATCAACATTTTCCTGAACTGACAAAAAATCTACTGCCGCCATAAAATCTTCAGTATTAATATCAGGTGAAGCCATGTATCGCGGCGATCCTCCGCTTTCTCCGGTGAAAGATGGATCAAATGCAATAGTAAGATATCCTCTCTCTGCCATAGTTTGCGCGTATAAACCTGAACATTGCTCCTTTACAGCGCCGAAAGGACCGCAGACTGCAATTGCAGGAAGCTTTCCAACTGCATCTTTGGGAATATACATATCTGCCGCAAGGGTAATTCCATAACGATTAATAAATGTAATTTTCTTATTATTAACTTTGTCGCTCTTGGGGAAAGTCTTGTCCCACTCTGGAACTAATTTAAGTTCTTCTGTTTTCATGAAAAATACCTCCGTATATCATTGAATTCAAAATATATTCTGCCCCTGATATTGAAATTAATATCATAATGCTTTATGATATAATTTATACAACCTAAACCTAACTTTAGGTCAAGAATAAATTTGCTATTTATTTAAATTATTTGAAAGAAGGTATTTTCATGTATACAATCGGTCAGGTTTCGGAAATGTTTAATCTTCCTATATCCACCATACGATATTATGACAAAGAGGGCTTCTTCCCCGGTCTTAAAAGAAAAGGCAATATTAGATACTTCAGCGACAGCGATCTTGAAGCAATCCGCGTTATTGAATGTCTGAAGCGCTCCGGTCTTGAAATTAAAGAAATCAAACAGTTCTTTGCCTGGGTTGTAGAAGGAGCCTCCAGTTATCCTGACAGAAAGAAATTATTTGAAAACCGCAGAGCTGCCGTTCAGGAAGAAATCAGACATCTGGAAAAGACACTTGCAATGCTGGAATTTAAATGCTGGTATTATGAGACTGCTATCAAAGACGGCAATGAAGATAGGATAAACTCGATGCTCCCTGACAAACTCCCGCAGGCTATTCAGGAGCTGTATGACAAAGCGCATGAATAAAGGTAATGCCTCAATCAAATAGAATTACAGTATTTCCGCTTTAAAAAACAAAAAATCCCATGGCAATGAGTGATTACTCAATACCATGGGATAAAACTACAAAGATAAAAAAAATTTAGCAAATGAGATAAAATTACAACGCCGCTTTGGCTTTTACAAAAGCTGCTTTCAAATTTTCCAAGTCTGTTTCATCAGGATGAGAAATTGCCTTGTCGAAATTTGAAATCATCAAATCATAATGAGCACCCTGATCCGGAACCACTTCCTTAAGACGATTATACTCATCACGAACAGATTGAGGCATTTTTCCCTGGCACATAAATGAACCAATAACCTCATTTGACTCGCTCATATTTGCCGATGCAATATCTAATATGCCGTCAAAATATGACTGACTGTCACCAAAACCTGCAGTTCCAAATAAAAATACCTTACAATTTTTCAGAGATTTCAAAAATTTACGGGAATTTTTATCAGCATTACCTTTATCTGTCCAAAAGCCTGCCAATACAAGATCTGCCTCAGCCGGATCTTCTACCTTGACATCCCCTTTCAGTTCTTTCTCTAAAGTATCTGCCAATAAACGTGTATTTCCTGTCGCAGACGACACAAACATCGCATATTTCATATTCCATTACCCTCCGTTTTGCATTTGTTGGAAATTTATAAATAGTTATAACGTCTTTTATTATAATCTATTTACTGACTTTCTACAAGAAAAAGTCATAATATGCAGCGTTACAAAATTATTGAAAACGAAGTTCCTGAGGCGTACTAATTACTCCCACTCGACAAAGCCTAATCAATTTTGTTTAGAGATTATTCTCTGTCGTATTCGTGGTGCTTTTGATTATTTGATATATCCATAT
>CASDUB010000127.1 GCA_949283905.1 uncultured Lachnospiraceae bacterium
ACTCGAACTGACGACCCCTTCATTACGAGTGAAGTGCACTACCAACTGTGCTATTTCGGCTTGTATCAACTTAATCTATTATACACGATTTTTTGTAAATTTCAACATTAAATTATTCAAAACATCGCATTTTGCTCTGAAAAAATATTCAAAAGCATCATTCTGATATAGAAATACCCGAAGCACATAAAGATGTTTCGGGCATTTCCGTCAGGGATTCTATATTTGATCAGGGAAATATTTCAAATCCATTGTGATTTATTTTCTGTAATCGTAGAAGCCGATTCCTGTCTTACGTCCGAGTTTTCCTGAACGTACCATCTTTTTAAGAAGTACAGACGGACGATATTTCGGATCTCCCGTTTCCGTAAATAATACATTCATAATCTCAAGACATACATCAAGTCCGATAGTGTCGCCAAGCTCAAGCGGTCCCATAGGATGATTTGCGCCAAGTTTCATAGCTGTATCAATTTCCTCAACAGACGCAACGCCGAGAGAATAAATCTCAACAGCTTCGTTTATCATAGGAATAAGAAGTCTGTTTACTACGAAACCTGCCGATTCATTAACTGTAACAGGCGTTTTTCCGATCTCTTTTGAAATCTCCATCACTTTATTGTATATGTCATCCGGAGTATTTGCTGCTTTGATAACCTCTATAAGCTTCATTACAGGCGCCGGATTAAAGAAATGCATTCCGATAACAGGTCTGTCAAGACCGTTTCCGATTTCCGTAATTGAAAGTGAAGATGTATTTGTCGCAAAAATACAATCGCTCGGAACAATTTTCTGAAGTTCGCCGAATACCTGCTTTTTAATTTCAAGCTTTTCAGGTGAGCCTTCAACAATAAGCTGTACAGAATCGCAGATCTCTCTTGTTCCTGTTTTGATCCTGCCGAGTATAGTATCTACTTCTTCCTGTGTCATTTTTCCTTTTGCAACTCTCTTTGCAAGTGTGGCAGCTATTTTCTGTTTTCCTTTATCTGCCAGCTCGTCTGTAATGTCGCAAAGGAAAACTTCATAGCCTTCTGTCTGCGCAAAAACCTGTGCAATGCCTGCACCCATTGTACCTGCTCCGATAATTCCTACTCTCATTTTGCATTTCTCCTTTGTTATTTTAAAATTAGGCTTTTTATCAGCCCTATTAAATGATACCATGGATTCCTCTTGTTTTAAATACTAACACATTGTTAAATTTTTAGCAATGCCTAAATCCCGATTTTGTGAAAATTTTATCAATTTTTTATAAACAGTCTTTCAAGCGATAAACATTGAAAAAACTCCCGAAAGAGCAACCGTCAAAATACCCGAAACCACGATCGACAGACTGCTCATGGCTCCTTCCGTCTCGCCCATTTCAAGCGCCTTTGTCGTTCCGATCGCATGCGAAGATGACCCGATCGCTATGCCTTTTGCTATAGGATCTTTTATCTTGAATATCTTGCATATCTTTTCGGCAGCTATATTTCCTATTACTCCTGTAACTATGATAACTGCCGCCGTTATAGCCACATAGCCGCCCAGTTCTTCGGCAACTCCGATACCTATCGCGGTTGTGATGGATTTCGGAAGAAACGTGACATACTCCGCATTATCAAATCCGAATATAATTGCAAGTATAAATACGCTGACCATACTTGTAAGCACGCCTGTCAGGATTCCTGCTAAAACGGCTTTATAATTCTTCTTTAAAAGTTCAAACTTCTCATACAGCGGAACGGCAAGACATATAGTAGCCGGCGTGAGCAGATAGCTTATATACTGCGCTCCCGAATAATATACGTCATAATCGATTTTTCCGACTACAAGAAATGTAATAGTTAAGATTATCGCTATTAAAAGCGGGTTTAAAAATCCGAATTTAAATTTCTTTTTTAGTAACGCGCCTATCCCGTATGTCACAAAGCTTAAAAGAACTCCAAAATAAATACAATTCATAAATAATTCATTCATTTTTATTTTCTCTTTTTCTGCTGTTTAATTAAGAATTGTGTCATCTTGCCTGCGGCTATCATGACAGCTATCGTCGTGATCACCGTTACAAAAATATATACCACGACTCTTTCCTTCATGATCCCCCAGGCGTCGATCAGTCCCGCTGCCGCCGGAATAAACATCACGGGCATTATCTTTATCAGAAAATTGCTCGTTTCCTTTATCGATTTTACCGAGATGATCTTAAACTCAAGACATAAAAACAAGAGTATTATTCCGTAAATGCTTGCCGGAATAGGAAGCGGAATAAAATAATGCAGTATTTCTCCGACAAAAGCAAAGATAAGAATTATCGTAAACTGCTTTAAGTACTTCACACTCTCACCTTCGTTCCTTTTCCGCCTCGTGAAGCAAGTCTTAGTTTGTTAAGTGAAATCATCTTTTCTTTGTATTCCACATCAAATTCAAGCCTGCTCGCGATCAGATATGCATTTTCTATCTGCTCGCCCTCGTCAAGCTTTATTCCTTTTACTCCGAGAGCGTTCTTTTTCTGCTCAGGTACTTCTTTAAGCGCAAATTTCAGGAAATATCCCGCTTTTGACTGAAGCACGATATAGTCATATATCGAAGACGGACCGACAAACATTACACAGTCGTTTTCATCCGAAAGTTTTGTTGAGGCAATCGTTTTTCTCGTAACATCAAATTCCTTGCCGTCCACAAGTTTTACAAGACCGTAAGAAGAAACAAAAACAAGTTTTTCATTTATTACCTTCGATACCGCGTCAATGTATACCACCTGTTCCGAAGCGGATGTATATCCCGAAAGATTGTCGATAGGAACTCCCTTGTCACGGAATTTTCCAAGCGGTATCTGATTAACTTTAACCGTATGCATAAAAGCTTTGTCTGTGAAAACACAGAGCCTGTCGGAAGACATACATCTGATAATGTACCTGCTTTCTGCATCTGCCGCCTCTTTATTTCTTTCATATACTGAAGGGTCGACACATCTTGAATAGCCGAATCTGTCTATCAGGACAACCACTTCTACATCCTGTACCGGCTCTTCTTCGATAACAACAGCCTCAGCATTGTAGATCTTTGTTCTGCGCTCTTTGCCGTATTCTTTTTTTATCTTGTCAAGATCATCCATGATGACCTTTGACATTGAATCATAATTGTTGAGGATATCTTCGTATGAAGCTATTTTGCCTACCGTTTCATCGTACTCTTTTTGAAGAGCCTCTATTTCCATGCCGATAAGCTTATAAAGCCTCATATCAAGTATCGCATCCGCCTGTCTCGATGTGAAACAAAGCGCTTTCGCGGCTTTTTTGCTTGCGGCTTTTTTGAAGTTTATCCCGTCGATCTTTCCTGTTGTCAGACAGTCCTTGACCATCTGACGCGACTTACTGCCGCGGATTATCTCTATAAGGAGATCTATGATATCGCACGCTTTTATAAGACCTTCCTGAACTTCTTTTTTCAGAAGTTCAGCCTGGAGCAGATTCTGATATTTTCTCGTTGCGATCTCAAAACGAAAATCCACGTGATATTCTATCATTTTTTTCAGGCCGCAGGTCTCAGGTCTGCCTCCTGCTACCGCCAGCATATTTACGCTTAATGTGTCTTCCAGTTTTGTCTTTTTGTAAAGAAGATTTTTGAGTTTTTCAGGATCCGAACCTTTTTTTAATTCGATCACTATCCTTATGCCCTCTTTTGAAGACTGGTTTGAAATATCGACGATCTCAGGAGCCTTTCTGTTCTCGACAAGGTCCGCCACATCGTTTAAAAATTTACCGATATTAGCTCCTATCATCGTATACGGAATCTCTGTAATTACGAGCGCCAGCTTTCCGTTTCTGCCCTTCTCCACTTCAACTTTTCCGCGCACTCTGATCTTTCCCGTTCCGCTTTCGTATATTTCCACAAGCTCATCTTTATTTACTATCTCTCCGCCTGTAGGGAAATCCGGACCCTTTATATATTTCAAAAGTTCTTCCGTGGAAATATCTTCTGATTTTATGTAGGCTTTTACGCCGTCCACAACCTCTGCGAGATTGTGAGGCGGAATGCTCGTTACCATGCCGACGGCTATACCTTCAGATCCGTTTACGAGTATATTAGGTATCCTTACAGGAAGCACTTCCGGCTCTTTTTCTGTTTCATCGAAATTCGGAACAAAATCCACCACATCAAGATTCATGTCCTTAAGATAGACTTCCTGAGTTATCTTTTGAAGACGGGCCTCCGTATAACGCATGGCAGCTGCGCTGTCGCCTTCTATCGATCCGAAATTTCCGTGCCCGTCTACAAGAGCCTGCCCCTTTTTAAACTCCTGAGCCATTACGACAAGAGCCTCATAAATAGAGCTGTCGCCGTGCGGATGATATTTACCCATCGTATCGCCGACTATACGGGCACATTTTCTGTACGGCTTATCATAATATGTGCCGAGCTCCTGCATATCGTAAAGAGTACGTCTCTGAACAGGTTTGAGTCCGTCTCTGACATCAGGAAGCGCGCGCGATACTATTACACTCATGGCATAGTCTATATACGCTTTTTGCATTAGATCCGAATATTCGGTCCGTATAATACGATCTTCCATTTTTTCCTCCAATTATACGTCCAGCTCCGCGTCACGCGCATGTTCGTAAATAAAGTCACGTCTTGGCGGAACCTGTGTTCCCATCAAAATCTCCGTCACCTCAGACGCAAGTCTTCCGTCTTCGATCTCAACTTTCTTAAGTCTTCTGTTTGCCGGATCCAGCGTCGTTTCCCAAAGCTGATCCGCATCCATTTCTCCGAGGCCTTTATATCTTTGAAGTGTAAACTTCTGTCCTTTGTGTTTCTTTCTGTACTCGTTCAGAGCTTTGTCATCGTACAGATATTCGCCCTCGCCTTTCGAAGGTATCACCTTGTAAAGAGGCGGCATGGCAACATACACATGTCCCTCATATATCAGCTCCGGCATAAATCTGTAGAACAGAGTGAGAAGCAATGTGGATATATGCGCTCCGTCAACATCGGCATCGGCCATGATAATTATCTTGTCATATCTCAGTTTGCTTATATCAAAATCGTTTCCGTATCCTTCAGAAAATCCACACCCGAACGCATTGATCATTGATTTGATCTCGGCATTCGCAAGCACCTTGTAAATAGACGCTTTTTCAACGTTTAATATCTTTCCGCGAATCGGCAGTATCGCCTGAAAGCTTCTGTCTCTCGCCGTTTTTGCGGAACCGCCGGCAGAATCTCCCTCTACAATAAAGATCTCACATACTTTAGGATCTTTTTTCTCACAGTTGGCAAGCTTTCCGTTTGAGTCAAATGAATATTTCTGCTTTGTTAGAATGTTTGTCTTTGCCTTTTCTTCGCTTTTTCTTACTTTGGCCGATCTCTCGGCACAGGCCAGAACCTGTTTTAATGTTTCGAGATTTCTGTCAAAATATCTTACGACTTCATCAGCCGTAACTTTACCCGTGGCTTTCGCCGCGTCCTGATTGTCAAGCTTTGTTTTCGTCTGACCTTCAAATCTTGGATCGGGATGTTTGACTGTTACAACGGCAGTCATTCCGTTTCTTATATCCGCACCGGTAAAATTCGCGTCTTTTTCTTTTAAAACGCCTATCTCACGGGCATAGTTATTCATGATCTGAGTAAACTGCGTCTTAAATCCGGTGATATGAGTTCCGCCCTCGGAGTTATAAATATTATTGCAGAATCCGAGTATATTTTCCTGAAATTCATTTACATACTGAAAAGCGATCTCAACTGTGATACCTTCGCTCTCGCCTTTTATTAAAACAGGCTCGTGTATAACTTCTTTGTTTTTATTAAGTTCTTTTACGAATCCCGCTATGCCGTCCGGTTCATGATAAACCACAACAATATTTTTTTCATCGCGGAAATCACAGAATTCTATTGTAAGTTCAGGATTTAAATATGCCGTTTCATGCATACGTCTCTTGATCTCATCCGATGCGAAACGTGTCTTTTCAAATATCTCAGGATCAGGTTGGAAATTGATCTTTGTACCTGTCTCTTTTGTTTTTCTGAGCTTCGGCAATAATCCGTCCTCAAGCTCGGTAGTCGGAACGCCTCTTTCATAGCTGTCGTAATGCACGTATCCGTCACGGCTTACTTCTATATCAAGATGCTCTGAAAGAGCATTAACTACAGACGAACCTACTCCGTGAAGTCCGCCGCTTGTTTTATAAGATGAATTATCAAATTTTCCGCCCGC
This sequence comes from uncultured Lachnospiraceae bacterium, assembly GCA_949283905.1. Classification (GTDB taxonomy): domain Bacteria; phylum Bacillota; class Clostridia; order Lachnospirales; family Lachnospiraceae; genus Alectryocaccobium. The sequence goes on from CASDUB010000127.1 coordinate 6,194, forward strand.
ATGAAGCGTTGTAAATACAAGACGTTCAGCAGACATTCCCTTTTCATGCATTCCGACAGGAATACCTCGTCCGTTATCTGAAACGGTACACGATCCATCCGCCTCGAGCACTACTTTGATGTGATCGCAGAATCCCGCAAGATGCTCGTCTACCGCATTATCGACTATCTCATATATAAGATGATTAAGACCCTTTCTTCCTGTACTTCCTATGTACATACCGGGTCTGACACGAACTGCCTCCAGTCCTTCAAGCGCTACGATGCTTGAAGCATCATAATTATTAGAAGCCATCCATACCTCCATTTTCGAACATTTGTTTTATTAATTTCCCCATGTGATTTTACACGAATTTATTACAAAAATCAAGGTTGCCCGCCTCCATATCGATCTTGCATCCCGCCTCCTTATCAATCTTACGCTCCGCTGCATCAATTTTTATGGTGCTTAATGTATCCAATTACAAAAAAAGCATGGAAACAGTCTGTGTTTTAATATAAGATAGTATTAAGTTCAAAAAACATTTCAACTTTATATAATAGCAGGAGGTAATCATGCATTCATTTACGTATTATACGCCGACAAGAATCTACTTCGGAAAAGACACTGTTGATAATATCGCGGAATATATCGGAAAATATTCGCCAAAAAATGTAATGATAGTATTCGGCGGAGGAAGCATCATAAAAAGCGGTCTTTTAGATAAGATCGAAAAACTGCTTAACGCCGCAGACATAACATATACTGAATTCGGCGGAGCAAAACCTAATCCTACGCTTGAACACGCATACGACGGAATTAAGCTCGGAATCGAAAAGGGAGTTGATTTTATACTGGCTGTAGGAGGCGGCAGTGCCATAGATACCGCTAAAGGCATAGGACACGGAATCGCAAATCCCGA
>CASDUB010000128.1 GCA_949283905.1 uncultured Lachnospiraceae bacterium
CGTATCCTGTTGCAGCTGCCGCAGAACTTTTTATGGATCGGTGTTATCAGTCCGATACTCCCCTTATATCCGTCTATTTTTATATATTCTGCCGGACCGCTGCCGCGAACCGTCTCATCCTTTGAATAATGAAGATCCTTCCTCGATATATACGCAAGAACCTCTTCTTTTGATATGCACGGCATCTCTTTTCCTTTTCCGATCGGCATCACTTCTATAAAGCGGACGTCCACGGGATAATTTTTCGCAAAAAATATCATCCGTTTCCAGTCTTCATCGTTAATTAAAACAGAATTAATCTTTACTTTAATTCCTTTTGCAGCAGCCGCCTCCATTCCTTTTAACACCACATCAAGAGCTCCGCCCCTTGTTATCAGCGCATATCTTTCCGGGTCGGGGGAATCTATGCTTATATTTACGGAATCAAGCCCGTTGTCCGCTAATTCGCCGATATATCTTTCAAGAAGAGATCCGTTGGTAGTCAATGTGACCTGCTCGATTCCTTTTATCTTTTTTATCATACCGACAAGCTTTGGCAATCCTTTTCTTACCAATGGCTCTCCGCCTGTAAGCTTTATCCTTGATATGCCGAGCTGTGCGGCGATCTCAATGACTTTCGTGATTTCTTCATATGTGAGTATTTCTGATGCGTCAATAAGTTTCACGCCTTTTTCAGGCATACAGTATACGCACCTGTAATTGCACCTGTCCGTGACAGATACCCTCATATAATTTATTTCTCTGTTATGCTTATCTTTCATATCAATTTTTTGTCAATAGAAAAAGTCTCCGCTCTTTCCTCCCGTTTTTTCACACAGGTGTATATTTTCCATATGCATATGCCTGTCGAGTGCTTTGCACATGTCATATATGGTAAGAAGCGCGATCTGAACGCCGGTAAGTGCTTCCATTTCAACGCCCGTTTTTCCTACGCATTTAGTCCTGCAGTATACGGTAATACTGTTTTTTTCATCATCTGTTTTAAATTCTATCTCGGCTTTTGTCAGATTCAATATATGACAGAGAGGTATAAGCTCAGATGTCTTTTTTGCTCCCATGATTCCCGCTATTCTCGCACACTGAAGCACATCTCCCTTTCCGATCTCGTGATTAACAACTTTTTTGTAGCAATCGCGGCTCATGAAAATGCTTCCAATGGCAACAGCCTCTCTTACTGTTTCTTTCTTTTCGCTGACATCGACCATAATTGCGTCGCCTTCTCTGTTAAAATGTGTGAACTCCGACATTTTTCAGCCTCCTTTTCCAAATCCGCAATTAGGGAATGAGCATATATCACAGTTAAGACAAAGACCGCCTTCTCCGAGACAATCAATTTCTTTTTTTGTCAGCTTTTCGCCTGCCGCTATCCTCGGAAGAACAAGATCGAATATCGTTCTTTTAGCATACATTACGCATCCCGGAAGGCCAAGCACCGGAATATCTCCTTTATAAGCTAACAAAAACATGGCTCCAGGCAGAACAGGCGCGCCGTAAGTCACTATGTCTGTTTCTGCGTTTTTTATCGCAAGGGGCGTCCTGTCATCAGGATCTACGCTCATCCCGCCTGTGCATATAACCATATCCGCCCCGGATTCAATTATTTCTTCTATCTTACATGTTATAATACCGGGATCATCAGGACAGATGTCCCGTCTTGTTATTTTTATTCCGTATTCCGCAAGCTTTTCCGCGATAACAGGTGTAAAAGTATCTTCAATACGGTTTTTAAACACTTCATTTCCTGTAGCTATAACTCCTGCTGTTTTTAATTTATACGGGAGTATTTTAAATATCGGCTCATGTCCCGCTGCATTTTTTGCCAGTTCCATTTTTTCTTTTTCGATAACAAGGGGTATTATCCTCGTGCCTGCGATCTTATCTCCTTTTCTGACGGGAAAATCGCCGTGTCTTGAGGCGATCATCATCTCACCGAGAGAATTTATTGCCATCAATTTTTCCCTGTTAATCTTAAGTATGCCGTTAATTTTCGCTATAAGCTCTATTTTGCCCTCTTTTACATCGGAAGCGCTCATATTTTCATCTGCGGCGATATCATACAGTATCTTGGCAGCCTCATTTTCATGAAGCATGTTTTCATCTTTTTCCCATACATACAGATGCTCTTTTCCGACGCTTAAAAGCACCGGAATGTCTTCTTTTGTGACGACATGTCCTTTTCTGAATACCGCATCTTTAGTAACCCCCTTAATTATCTGTGTTATATCATGGCACAGAACATGTCCTACGGCGTCCTCCGTTTTTATAAGTCTCATCTCTACCTCTTTTCGACACATATTATAATTTACCGTATTCTTCCATGATCATTTCCGCAAGTATATCTGCCGGCACGTTTTCCCTTTCGGGATAAGTACAAAAATATTTCGGATAAGAGCTTTCTTTAAATCCTTCAAGAAGTATTATATCAGCTTCCGGAAATGCTTTTTTTATGATTGTTTCATCGGCATCGGAGCATTCCTTATGTATGAGCACTCTGTTTTTTGAAAACACCGCAGTTGCGTATGCTCCGGCCTGTTTATGACAAAAGCTGTCAGTTCCTTTTACGTCTCCTTCAAAGTCGTGGCCGTCATGTTTTATTACCGCTACTTTAAATCCCTTTTTCGTAAGCAGCGGTATCACGGATGTTATCATTTTAGTCTTTCCGCTGTTTTTATATCCGCTTACGGCGAACATCAGTTGTTTTTTCATTAGTTATTTTCCTTTGTTTCTATTTGTCCCTTGACTCATATCATATATACGTTTACGAAAACTTTCGAAAAATCACACGGAGTTTCTTTCGGCATTTCGATCAGACAGTCCGCTCCAAGCATTGAAGATATCGCTCCCGACGAATGATTTCCTTCGTTTATGTATACTCCCGAATCTTCCATATGACCTCTTAAAAATCTTCTTGCCGATCTTCCTTCTTTCATTTTATCAGGATTCAAAAGTCTGGCTTTAACTTTTTTTATTCTGATCCTGCTGTTTTGGCAAAGCCTTGCCAGAATCTCCCTGCCAAGGATCTCAAAATTTGCGACTGCGCCGTAGGGATTTCCCGAAAGAGCAAGTACAGGCGTGTCGTTATATACAAAGGCGAATGTCGGCATACCCGGTTTTATGTTTACTCTCTGAAAAAGTTCTCTCGCACCAAGCAGTTCTGAGACTTCATGCATTATGTCTTTTTCTCCTACAGATACTGCTCCTGTCGTAATGATAAAGTCTGCTTTGTCCGACAATTCTTTTACTGTCTCCGCCATTAATGCCGCATCGTCATCCATGTGTTTCGAATAAAATGCCGGAATTCCAAGTTCTGTAAGTCTGGAATTAATATAAGTCTGATTGGAATCATATATTTTACCGGGAGTTAAAGGCTGCCCGGGACTTATAACCTCATCCCCTGTCGATATGACGGCAACATGCGGCTTTTCATAAACAGTCACTTCGGTTATTCCCGCAGATGACAAAACGGCAGCCGTTCCGGCGTTTATATAAGTTCCTTTTTTTACAAGAGTCTCGCCCTTTTTATAATCTTCTCCTGCATAACAGTAATTCTGCCATGGTTTTACGGCAGTATATATTTTTACGAACTCTTCCCCTCTGTCGGTATCTTCCTGTCTTATTACCGCATCCGCACCTTTCGGAATAGGCGCTCCCGTCATGATCCGAACTGCAGTTCCCGAAACTACTTCTCTGCCGGAATCGTATCCCGCATATACCTTTTCCGTCACTTTTAAAATCACGGGTTCTTCGTCAGACGCTCCTTTTGTATCCCCACCTTTTAATGCATAGCCGTCCAAGGGAGATCGGTCAAAGGGCGGCTGATCATAACAGGCACATATGTCTTCCGCCAGAATATATCCTATGCTGTCTTTCAGACCGGCTTTCACTGTTCTTTTTATCTCATCAACATTTTCACGCAGTATCTTTACCGCCTCTTCTATTTCCACACTGATCCTCCTGAAGAAAAAAGTCTGCAATCGGATTGCAGACTCATAATTTCATATCACAGATTTTTATACTTATCTGCTGTATTTATATTTTCTACAGCTTTTCTTTCATGTTCGAGATCGAGTATATTTACCTCGCCGTCGTTATAAGCGTCTTCAACGGCTGCCATTAATTTATAGCATTTGCTTTCGATCTGACGTCTGAAATATTTTAACATGTTTTTTCGGTAAACGGCAAGCAGCGGCTGCAATCTTTCATTCGCGCGAACTATCACAGTCCTGTTTTCTTTTTCATAGGCTTTTACAAGTTCATTGACCGCCCTTGCCGTGATAAATGGCATATCGCAGGCAACTACAAGAACAGCATCGGAATCGATAATATCGATCGCCGAATATATTCCTCCCATCGGACCGATGTATTCATATTCATCCTCAATAATGCCGATGCCAAGCTTGTTGTAATCATATTCCTTATCAACAGAAAGATATATTTTTTCTATTTTGCTGTTTTGATTTAAAACATCGTAAATGCGCATCCCGAAGCTCTTTCCCTTATACTCCAGAAAGAACTTTTTCTCTCCGTTCATCCTGCTGTTTTTTCCGCCCGTAAGGATCACGCCTGCAAGTCTCATCTTTTTCCTCATTTATTGTTTTTCTTAAGATAAACATACCAGTATACGCATCCTACCAGTACGAATCCTCCGATGATATTTCCCAAAGTAACCGGAATAAGATTTCCTGTAAAGGCGTTTCCGACCGTAAGCGCCGAAGAATCGATGCCGGCATCTACAGCAGCCTGCGCATACTCCGGAACCATGTTTCCGAATATACCTGCAAAGATAAAATACATATTTGCAACGCTGTGTTCAAATCCGCAAAGTACGAACATCATTATAGGGAAGAATACCGCCATAAGCTTTCCCTGAACCTGCTTTGCAGCGAATGACATCCAAACTGCAATGCAGACGATAAAATTACACGCTATTCCTCTTAAAAAGGCGTCTGAAAACGGCAATGCCGCTTTTGTAACCGCGGTGCTTATCATCGAAACCGCAAGACCGTTTGAAAACTGTCCCGCTCCATGACTGAATACCGCGACAGCGGCTACCGCCATGCCTCCGACAAAGTTTCCCGCCCATACGATTATCCAGTTCCTGAGCATCTGTCCGACGGTTATCTCTTTTTCCAGCAGCGGAATCGCCAGAAGGCAGTTTCCGGTGAATAATTCGCTTCCCGCAATGAGCACCATCATAAGACCGCCGGGAAAAACAACCGCTCCCGCAAATTTTGCCACCGATGCAAGCGGAATCGAAACTCCTATGATCGTACTGCTTAAGCCTCCTATTCCGATAAATATACCTGCAAGGATTCCAAGCAGAAACATTCTTCCTGCCGAAAGATTTACCTTTGCTTTTCCGATGGCGATATAATTTTTTGCCACTTCAGCCGGTGAATACATTATTATTCTCTCCCCTCATATAAAAAAATTAAAATCGTTTCACAGATATCATGATGTCTCCTGACTCATAATATGATATTGCATTTATACACCTGAATGTGATACCATTTTGATAATTGCAATTGTGCTTTTCGCACATCTATAACTCATTAGCATATACATATTACACAACTCCAAAGGAGAAATCAAATGATTTTACCATTAAGCGCTCTGCTATATAAAGTAACTGAAATATGTAACTATGAACTTCAAAATGTGAATATGGCGCTTTCTTTCGGCGACGTTCACCTGTTTGAAGCAAATGTCAATCTTCCCCATGAAGAAAACCATCTCTTTTTCCTGACAGACGAGATGAACGTGCGGATACTGCCTGATCTTTCGTACCCAAAAGACAATACGGTATTTTTGTGCTACTGCAGCAGGCCTGTAGAAGAAATAAGCAGCGAACTGTATGATTTTTCAGTAGTCTACCTGTTTCCGAAACACAACGAATCTTTTCCGTTTGTATTTAATAAAGTACTTAACATTTTTAAAGATTTCGGCGCATGGGATCAGAGTTTTCATGTAGAACTGCTTCACGGTACCTCTATGCAGAAGCTTCTCGATATAACGGCGCCTCTTCTCTCTCACTCCATGCTCATACTCGATCATCATAAAAATATCATCGGAACCGTACGCAAAGAAGACGACAGTTATATGAATGAATTTCTTGATGACGGACTCGTGTCGGAAAAGAAATTGAAACTTTTAAATAAGGATAATTCGTTCCCTCTCAGTTTCAATTCAAACTCTCTGTTCATATTTCCGTATACGACTCCTGAAGGAAAATCTCATTACGGCATGTGCTACAGCCTGACAGATTCAAACCGTCTTTACGGATACGCTCTGATCTTCTGCTGCAACAATCATCCTTCCGTAAGCTATCAGTATCTTATGGATATGGTCATAGACAATCTTATGCTTTATTTTCAGCAGAGCTCGTCATATTCCCACAGGATAACAGAGCAATATGAGCTTATTCTTGCAAATATAATGGAAAATCCTGATTTTTCACTCCATAAGCTCAATTCGCTTTTATCGGAAACCGATGCGCTGACTTTTGACGGAAACTTTATTCTTGCCAGGGTATACTTTGAAAACAGCGACAACATATCGCTGTCCTTCGTTTCATGGAATATAAAAACAACTTTTCCTGCTTTAATGCCTTTTATTTCCAACGAAAAACTTTATATACTTTATTCCGCCCAGTCTGAAAAAGATGTTTTGAATACATTTGTGCCCGATGAAAAACTTTCACAGTTTGTGTACAGTTTTTCAAGCAGACTTAAACACTGCACCATTTCAAAACCTTTTTTCACTCTCGACATGCTTACAGACGCTGCCAGACAGTGCGAACTCGCCCACGACTATTTGCCTGACAGTTTATCCGAAGCTCCGATAGTATATTATAAAGACTGTGTTTCGAATTTCCTGCAGCACAAGATACTCTCAAAAGAAAAACAATATCTGTTTTCTTCGCAATACTATGAAGCTTTGAAAAAATATGATACCGAACACGGCACAAAGCTATGCTATATCTTATATGAGTATCTTGTCAACTTTAAAAGCGTAAATAATACGGCAAAGGCGTGTTTCCTGCACAGAAATACGGTTCTTAACAGCATAAAAAAAGCATTTTCAATTATCGACAATAATTTCAATAATTTTGACGATGCTGTATTCTTTGTATTAAACTACAGAAATGATCATTAAAAAACTGATTTACCGGGAGCAGATTCAGATTACTTTATTCTCTGTTTATTTATTTTATTTTTGTTTTATTTATTGTACATATTCTGGACACAAATTCATTGTATCTTAATATCAGTAGATAAGTAATCAACCGCTTATCTATCTCCCCCCTCATTGAACGATAAAACTACAAACAAAAAGATCAGACTGCAGCGATGCGGTCTGATTTTTTATGCGGCACGTCTGCCGTTTTATACAGGATGTTCTTATAGCGAAAAAGAGGTTTCGGAAATCCGAAACCTCTTTTAGTAAAAATCGAAGCGACGTGATTCGAACACGCGACCTCTGCGTCCCGAACGCAGCGCTCTACCAAACTGAGCCACGCTTCGATTGTGTCTTTTCAGACACTTTTTATAGTATATGCGATGGTCGGCAAAATGTCAACACATTATTTTTGACAGATATCGCATCATTTTGTATTAATATCCAGCTGTCTATAGGGGATCTCAAGACCTGCTTCCGCCAGACGCTCCTGAAGGATCTTTAAAAGCTGCCTTCTTCCTTCCAGCGTAGCCTCAGGCGATATGCATGTCAGCACCATGATATAATCGATCGAAGACTCGCTGAAATTCTGCGTTCCTTTAAATACGCAGTCTTCTATGAGATCAGATTTTTTCGCTTCTTCGGCTATATCGCCAAGCACCTTATATACATATTTCATATCTGCGTCATACGATAACGAAACCGTAACGCAGACAGTATTCGACATTTTTACAACGTCCACAAGCTTATGATTTCCGATAGTGCGGATGCTTCCGTCATCAATGGATTTAAGCTTAGTATTGCGCATTGTAAGTTCGACTACTTTTCCTCTGTATCCGTTGTAATTGATCACGTCGCCTATGGAGAAAAATTTATCTGTAGCTATATTTATCCCCTGTATAAAATCTTTAAGCGCGTCCTGAATAGCAAGACCTCCGATAGCTCCGGCGATTCCGAGACCGGCAATAGCGCCCGTGATATCTACTCCGAGAAGGCTGAGCACGGCAAGAAAAGTAAACAATATGATGACGAATTTCAGCACGCTGTACACTATCCTCATCATAGTCTTTTTTTCTTTCGGTATATCATTTTGCGTGGTCACCTTAAACGGATTAAACACTTTTTTCAGAATAGCCAGAAGTACAATGACAACCGCTATCGCGATGGCAATAGTGATTAAAATCCCAAGAAGATCATAAACCACCTGTCCGTCGCTTCCTATTGTTTTAAAATTATTCATACCGTAATATAAAGCTCCTCAAAGAGAACACTTTTCCTTTCACTGCACCTTTTTTGACTGCTCAAGCGCTATTTTTTCTGCAAGATCGTTCAGATAGACCCATCTGTCCATCTTTTCTTCCAATTTCGCTTCGCATTCCTCTTTTTCCTTTGTCAGCTCGTTTAATTTAACAAAATCGGTAGCAAATTTCGTGATCTCATCTTCGAGTTCCGATATCTTTTCTTCAAGTTTTGCGATATCTTCATCGATAGTTTCATACTCTTTTTGCTCCATATACGTAAATTTGAGTTTTTTCTC
>CASDUB010000129.1 GCA_949283905.1 uncultured Lachnospiraceae bacterium
ACCGAAGCTTCCGTAACGGGTATTGAAAGATCTGAAAACGGATATGTTATCTTCTATAATAAAGACGATAAAACCGTAATGCTGGATACAAAAGCAGCCGTTATCGCCGCCGGCGGATGCGTTCACGATCCTGAAATGCTTCACGATATAGGAAAACCCTACGGTCATGATTATGTTTATAACAAAAGCTACGGCCTCGGAAACAACATTCCGCTTACAGGCGAGCTTATAAAAATGGCATGGAATCTCGGATGCGTGCCTGACGGAATGGCGCTGATGGGAACCACATACATGGACGGCTTTAAATTTCCGCGTTCTCCGGAAACGCAGCCTTTGTGGGATTTCATGAGCTTCAGTTTTCCGTATCTGTGGGTCAATAAAGACGGCGAGCGTTTTGTCGACGAAGGAAACATGAACGGCGCTTACATGTCAAACGCAGTAGCAAGACAAAAAGACGGTCAGTATTTCCTTGTATTCGATCAGGCTCTCATCGAACATATAAAGAAAGACGGTCCTGACATTTACGGATATCTGCTGGATGATGAGAACGTGGATCTTGAAAAAATATTTAAGATCGTAATGGAAAGATCTGATAATTATTTTATGGCCGACACCTTGGATGAACTTGCGGAAAAAATGGGCGTTCCGACTGACAGATTCAAATCCACGGTTGAAGAATACAATTATTTCTGTGAAGACAGACATGACGCCGTGTTTGCGAAAAATTCAAAATTCTTAAAACCGATCAGTACGCCGAAGTATTACGCTATAAAACGAATGAACGCCGGATACGGAACAGTAGGAGGCATCAAGATCAATCACAAAGCTGAAACCATCGACAAAGATATAAATGTAATCCCGGGACTTTACGCTGCCGGCGACTGCGCAAACGGAATCGCAAGCTACAACACATCCATCATGTACTATGTATGGGGCGGAACCCTCGGATTCGCCATCAACTCAGGACGTATCGCCGGAGAAAACGCGGCTGATTACATTCTTAAATAAAACTGACAGCAAACGGATGCATATCGGATATAATAATCTGATATGCATACGTTAAAGTCATTATAAATAAAGGAGGCACCATGCGGATAAAAAATGTAAATGTAGCCATTTTCGGCTCAGGACTGGCCGGACTTACAGCAGCAGTAACACTTCTTGAAAAAGGCGTTAAGGGCGTCGCGGTATTTGAAAAAAGACCTTTTCAGGGCGGAGCCGTATCGAACACGCCCATGTGTACAATGGCAGTAAGAAACGACAGAAAATACCAGGACAAGGCCTTCAAAGAGCACTGTCGTTTTACAAGCTTTGATTCAAATATGGAAACTGCCCGCGCATGGATCGTGAACAGCTGGAGGATACCGGGATTTATTAAAAGTCTCGGACTTGATTTCGAAATGGAGGTTGAGACTCCGCTGGAAGAAATAGGAAACAACGACGCCTACACAGGCGGATTTCCGTTCGGAATGAACTTAGGCGACTATTATATATTAAAAGCCCGGGGCAAAGGTCACGGCGCGGCGCTTATATGCCTTAGAGCCGCTCAAAAGATCAAAAAGCTCGGCGGCGAGATTCTCTTCAATACAGCCCTTCAGGAGCTTTTGACAGATGAACACGGCGTTACCGGAGCTATCGTAAAAGAAAAAAACGGCGAAACGTATCAGGTAAACGCAAACGACGTAATCATCGCGACAGGCGGACTTGGAAACGCCGCAAAAGAAATGATAAAAGAAGAAACCGGTTATATAAATACCGATCGGGAACTTACAGGCGGAGGCAATCACTACTGCAACAGTTTTGTAAACGATCAGATGACAGGCGACGGTCTTAAAGCAGCCTGGAAAATCGGAGCTGAAAAGACAAAAATCATGGGTTCAGGGCGCCATATCGCCTACCCCGGAGTTGTGAATTACGTACCATGGATAGTAAAAAATCAGATATCGACCATCATGGAACAGCCTTATCTCATCGTAAATTCATACGGAGAGCGATTCATCGACGAAGGTGAAAACCGACGTTCCGCGAATATTGCCGCAGCAATGCGAAATCAGCCTGGCCGTATAGCCTATCTGATTTTTGACGAAGCTACGATGAAACATCTCGAAACCGAAGGAACCGAATACTTCTATATGATCTTTCCTGCTACGATCATTGAAAACGGAAAAGAACAGTTCCGTGAAATGATCGAAAAATACGGCAGCAAACAGGTATTTATGGAGGATTCGCTTGAAGCGCTTGCGCAAAAAGCCGGAATCGACAAAGCCGGACTTTTAAAGACTGTTGAGCATTACAACCGGCTCTGCGATAACGGTTATGACGATGACTTTGGTAAAGATCCTAAATATTTAAGACCTGTTAAGAAGGGATCTTTTTACTGTATCCGCCTGTGCAACTGCACATATTCAATGATCGGCGGAATCAACGTAACCAAAAAAGGACAGGTTCTTTATAAAGATCATAGACCGATAGGACATCTCTATGCGGCAGGCGACTGTGCAGCCGGATGTATATACGGTCCTTCGACACCTAACGTTACATCTGTCAGCAGCATTTCCTACACCCAGGGAATGATCTGCGCCGACAGCATAGCTTTTGAACAGGATTGGACGGACATTAAATGATAAAGATTGCTGTTTATTGCATCAGATGCGGATTGTGCATAGATTTGCATCCCGAACTGTTTGAATACGATTTTGAAAAAGACGAGATCATTTTAAAGCCTGAAGCGTTTAAAGACGAACGGCTTGACGAAATGAAATCCATGGCAAAAGACTGCGCTGTTGCCGCTATTGTAATAACAAAAAATTAATGAGATTATAAAGTTAAAAGTAAATTTTCAAATCTATCATTATTGGCGCTGAAAACGCGCCGGAAGGAGGAAAAATTGAACGCAGTTTGGTTTACAGACAAACCCATGGCAACGCCATATTCAAGCGGATTATATTCAAAAGATTTCAGTTTAGCGGAAATGAGAAAAATGTCCGCTGAAATCACAGACGAAGAAAGACTGGATCCTTTTTTCAAGTACTACTCTGAAGAACCCGCTCCGCTGCAGCCTGAGCACATAGAAACAATCAAGGCGGGCGCTTCGCCGTCTTCATGCGGTTTTATGCCATCTGAAACAGGTAGCGTTATATTGGACAAGGCGGCAGGTCATCCTGAAAACTGCTTCTGCGTACTTGATAACGGCGTCGGATTCGCAAGTATGCTGATTAAATTTGAAGGCTGCACCGACGAAATGTTCGCAAAATACAGGGATGAATTCTGTCATACGAAAAACAGACGGCTTCAATATAAATTATGGTATCCGCATATGCACATG
>CASDUB010000130.1 GCA_949283905.1 uncultured Lachnospiraceae bacterium
CTTGCCTGCATTATAAATGTCGCTACGCCAAGGGCGAGACACGGCATGATTATCTTAGGGGACAAAATCATATTTTTCAGGCGTATCCTCAAAAACGTCTTTTTGCCGCAGAGGAAACTTACAACCCATACGCATGATATCGCCTGGGAAATGATTGTTGCGAGAGCCGCTCCCTTTACGTCCATATGAAAAACAAAAATAAATATCGGATCAAGTATTATATTCGATACTGCGCCGATCACTACCGACAGCATTCCGACTTTCGCAAATCCCTGAGCGGTAATAAAGGAATTCATTCCAAGCGTTAGCTGTACAAAAATAGTGCCAAGCGCGTAAATATTCATATAATCCACGGCATATCCTATTGTTTGTTCACTTGCTCCGAAAGCCATAAGGAAATCGTGGTTCCATATAAGAAGAACTGCCGTCAGAACAACAGAAATGATCACTTGCAGTGAAAAGCAGTTTCCGAGGGTCTTCTCTGCCGATTCATTGGCTTTTTGTCCCATAAATATCGACGCCCTCGGCGCTCCTCCGTATCCCACGAGAGCCGCAAAAGCCGAAACTATCATTATCAGAGGCATGCACACTCCCACTCCCGTCAGGGCTGTCGCTCAGATATCTTCGATATGTCCTATATATATCCTGTCAACAATATTGTAGAGCATATTTATGAGCTGGGCCACGACCGTAGGAAGCGCAAGCTTAAAGAGCAGCTTTCCAAGGGGCTCCGTCCTTAAGAATTCCTTGTCATTATTTACGGCAGCTTTAGTCTTATTTTCTTCCTGATCCTTTATCTTATTTTCTTTTGAAATAAATTTCATACAAACACACTTTCTTCTGAACCTGATATTTAAATGCTTTAAATACTCTCACGAAAACATATCCTCATTAACGAATCGATCGATAATGAGGATATGTTTTACTTTATTTATAATATTCTGACCACTCTTTACTTATTTCCAAAGTAACCGTAATACATAACATCAGCTGAAGTGTGATCGCTGTCCGTTCCGTCAGGATATGATGACGTTTCAAAAACATAATCCTGATATCCTTTTACCATTGTATAGAGGTTCTGGAACGAATATGTATTTCCGGGTTCAAATACCGTATCGTCAGGATAAACTGCAAGCTCAAAGAAATTTGTACCAAGTCCGATATAGGTACTTGTGCCGTCTGCAGAAGGGATACCGCCTCCGCCTACATTTACAGCCGAAAAATCAATAGTAGGTTCAACCATACCGTAATCAGGCGCCGGGAATTCTTCCGGAACGTATACATCATAGTCCAATACGCACCATTCTACATCTTCAGGAACGGCAAAATCTTCGCTTGAAAGATCGATCTGATCCCAATCGGAACCGTTTGCGTTATTATTGTCTACAGCTGTCTGAACATACTGTGCATCATCAGTAGAAGTCGTAACTTTTGACACTCTTACATAAACAGTATGATATGTTTCGTCTTCAGTAGCATATCTGGAAAGCTTTACCCACTGTCCAACTGCTATCGGCGCTGCATCTGTTGATGTAGTTGCCTCTACCGCCGAAGATACATCAGGCGCACCCGCTGAAGGTTCCTCTGCTTCAGGCGCTTCGCTTTCTTCCGCAGTCTCAGGCTCCTCTGTAACTTCCGGTTCTTCTTCTACTTCGGATTCTTCTACAACTTCAGGTTCGCTGATTTCTTCTGTTTCCTGCTCAGCTGATGAATCATCGGTGACTTCTTCCGGTTCGTCCGGAGATTCTGAAGTCACGGAAGTAATTTCCTTTTCCGCATTATTTCCGCCGCACGCAGTAAGGGCAAACATAAGAGCTGCCGCAACTGATACGGCGATTATATTTTTCTTTTTCATACCGCACAAATCCTCCCCAAATGTGTTTGTCTGAATTTTAACATATTAGTGTGATAAATTCTATACAATACTTGAGTGATATAAGTAATACAATAATTATTTGCATTAATAAAACTTGTGTGATATACTGTGACAGTATTTGAAATCGGGGTGTGGCTCAGTTTGGTTAGAGTGCATGACTGGGGGTCATGAGGCCGCAGGTTCGAATCCTGTCACTCCGAGAAAAACCCGGTAAATATTAAGGTTTAGTGAACCATATATTTACCGGGTTTGCTTTTTTAATATCCCAACTCTTCTCCTACAAGGATAACTTTTATTCTGCCTTCGACGGCGCTTCGTCTCGTTATTACAGTCTGTGAACATATGCTTTCGGTTCCGAAACAATCTCCGCATTTTCCCGTAACTGCACACGGCGTCTTACGGTTAAGTCTGATGCAGTTTGGAGGAGATGCAATATTTTTTACTCGTTTATAAGCATCTTCTATATCAATGGCAACTTTATTCATCCCCGCTACCACTATTACATTTTCCGGTCCGTAAATAAGCGCAGCAACACGGTTTCCCGTGCCGTCTATATTTACAAGCTCTCCGTCAAGAGTTATGGCATTTGTACTCATCAGATAATAATCCGCACTAAGAGCCTTATGGTAAACTTGCTTTACTTCCTCAGGATTTGTACATTTGCTTCTGTCAAACAAAGTAATATTTTCGTTTTGCTGAAGCCATGGCATTATCCCTGCTTCATTAAGAGTCATAGAACCGCCAAACGAAACCGTCGAACCGTCAGCTATCATTTTCTTAACTTCCGTTAAAGCATCCTCGGCTGTTTCGCAAAAAACGCCGTCCATTCCTCTTTTCTTCAAAGCCTTTATTATTGTCTCCGCCTGAATTTTATAAGCCTCTTTCTTTGGTGTCATTACATCATCTCCTCATTAACAGATTTTTCCTGTTTTTTATTTTCTTTTTTCATTTCTCTTAACTTCTTAAAAAAACTGCTCATCATTTCGGAACATTTTTCTTCCAATACGCCCTGCTGTATCGCTACTTTGTGGTTAAATCCGTCCATCTGCAGAATATTTATTACAGACCCGGCGCATCCCGCCTTTGGATTCATAGCGCCGATAACCACCTTATCTATTCTTGACTGTACAAGAGCTCCCGCACACATCTGACACGGTTCAAGGGTTACATACATTGTACAGCCTTCAAGTCGCCAGTCTCCTAAATATCTGCTTGCTTTCTTAATCGCATTAAGTTCAGCGTGCGACAGGGTATTATGATCAGTATTTCTTCTGTTATAGCCTCTTGCTATTATTTTTCCGTCATGGACGATCACGCATCCGATCGGAACCTCAAGCAGAGCCTCGGCTTTTTTTGCCTGAGCTATCGCCGCCGCCATATATCTTTCATCTTCTGTGTATTTTCGTGACATTTAATCCTCATCCAGTCTGTTTAATACTTCTCTTACTTCATCCGAAATACCGTCAAGGGCTCCGCTGCGGCTGCCTGATGTTTTGACCAGATATTCTTCCCGCAGCGTCTTTCGGCTGTTTTCAATATCTTCCAGCAGTCCTGCCGCCGACATTCTCACCGCGCCTTCGCCGAGTATTATCATCTGTTCCAGTCCGTCGGAAGTCGCAACCGTTACATGGTTGTTTTTTCCAAGATCATGAACTGTTTTTTCAATATACTGATCCGCCGTTTCGGATTCTTTTGTATAGACAACGTATATGTTATGGTATTTGCTTACGGACTCTTTTCCTCCTGCGACTTTATATGCGTCAAATACAAGTATAAGATCTCCGCTGCGCATTCCGTGATACTCGCTTAATATGTCGATCAGCTTATCCCTTGCCGCACCGATATCGCTTTTGACAAGCTCTTTTAATTCTTCCCATGCAAAAATAATATTATATCCGTCTACAAGAAGATATTCTTTTCCGGGTTTGATCTTCTTTGACGCCCTGCTCTTAACAGGCGCGAAAATATCATTATTTTTTCCGGATCTCTTCCATCCCGGTCTTGACGCAGGTTCTCCTTTTGATCCGTACGTTCTGTTAAATATCTCCTGCAGCTCTTTCTCCGCAGCGACTATTCTGGCTCCTTTTTCTTTAAAAGTAAGATTATCTTTTAACTCTTCTCTTTTTCTCTTTACTTCAGTTATATCAAAGCCGTCTTCTTCAACGTATTCATCACTGTCAGGCACATCATAATCCGCCGTACTTGCCGTATGCATTTTTTCTTTTACGGAATACCATGGGACTATGATTCCTGCGCCGTGTGAACAAAATACCGATGAACTCGGGTTGTCAACATCTCTGTCGGGATCGTAGCCTATGCTTTCTATAACCTCAGAAGCATTTGTGCACGCCTCATAGCCGTTAAAACTGCAGCTCAGCCTTCCTTTACCCGCTGTATACAATGTCAGGGTTTCCTGATAATTTCCAAGCGCCGAAGCAGGCCCCCTGCCCTTTATCGTGCATTCGCCGTTTTCTATTTCCGGAGCCTCATTAACTGCTCCCATCTGATTGATATCAAATAACGCCCGTCCGAGATTTGCTTCCGGAAGGGTCAGAACAAAATCATAATACGGTTCAAGAAGCACGCTTACATTTTCCATCAGACCCTGTCTGACGGCACGAAATACTGCCTGTCTGAAATCTCCCGGTTCAGTATGTTTTGTGTGCGCTCTTCCTCCGAGAAGACTAATTCTTATATCGGTAAGATCCGAATCGGTAAGCACGCCGGTAAGGGTTCTTTCATTTAAATGAGACATGATAAGTCTCTGCCAGTGCGGATCCAGTTCATCTCTTGAACACCTGTTTTCAAACTGAACGCCGCTCCCCTTTGGCAGCGGTTCGATCAACACCCTGACTTCGGCATAATGTCTCAGCGGTTCAAAATGTCCGACGCCTTCTGTTGTTTTTGTTACCGTTTCTTTATATATAATAGTCTGACTTCCGAATCTTATAGAAAGCGAGAAACGCTCTTTTAACTGTCTTTTGAGTATTTCCATCTGAACCTGACCCATTACATGAACGGAAATGCGTCCTGTTTTTTCCGAAAACTTGACATGAAGCTTAGGCTCTTCCTCTTCTATCTTTCTGAGAGCATCAAGTACTGTTGTTGTGAGTACGTCGGCATCATACTCAAGTTCATATGTAAGAACAGGCTCGATGATCTGAGTTTTAAGAGGAACATCATCTCCCAAAACCTCTCCGGCTTTTATCGCGCTTAATCCTGTCAATGCGCATATAGATCCGGTTGATACGCTTTGTTCCTGAGTGAAGTTCACTCCGGAATACAGCCTTATCTGGTTTATTTTTTCTTCGATCATCTCGTCATTTTTCTTATATTTAACTGGCTGCTTTACGCTTAGAGTTCCACCGGTAACTTTTATCCAGGCAAGTCTTTCGCCTTTATTATCGCGTGATATCTTATAAACACGGGCTGAAAAACTGCTTTTTTCAGTGGAAGCCTTCATAAAATCAGCCATACCTTTTATCAGTTCGTCAATGCCCTCATTTTTAAGCGCCGAACCGAAATACACAGGATATACTTCTCTTTTCTTTACGGCTTCTGCAACATCATCATCCGTTATATCTTCACCGCCAAGAAATCTTTCCAAAAGTCTTTCATCCGTCAACGCTATTGTTTCTTTAAAGTCGTCGCTTTTAGTGTCTGAAAAATCGACGCACGCGCCTCCGAGTTCACTTTTTATCTCATCGAGAATCTGAGTTCCGTCAGCGTCCGGCCTGTCCATCTTGTTGACAAAAATAAAAGCCGGAACATTGTAATGCTCTAAAAGTTTCCACAAAAGCTTAGACTGAACAGTGACACCTTCCTGCGCGCTTATTATCAATACCGCATAATCAAGAATCCAAAGTGTACGCTCCATTTCCGGTGAAAGATCCGCATGTCCCGGAGTATCGAGCAGAGTAATCTCCGTATCTCCTATATTAAGCCTTGCCGTTTTGGAATATACGGTTATCCCTCTTTCCCTCTCTACCGGATCTGTATCAAGGAACGTATCTCTATGATCAACTCTTCCGAGTTTCCTTATGGCTCCGCTGTTAAAAAGCAGACATTCCGTAAGCGTTGTCTTTCCGGCGTCAACATGGGCCAACAGACCTACCGTAATATTCTTTTTTGTATTCTGTCCGCCCATAAAAAAAGCTCCCTTCTGCGCATAATAATAAATTAGTATAGCACAGAATGTGAGCTTTAGTCGACAAAGGTTTATTTTAAATGATCATATCAATTCCCTTTTGAAGTGTTTCCATATCGATAGCGCCTGTAGCCTGAGCTATCACATAGCCGTCGGCGTCGATAAAAAATGTGACAGGCAGCGAATACGCGCCGTATGTATACGCGGCGTCAAGCTGTGTGTCATAAAATACCGGAAATTCAAATCCGTTCTCTGAAATAAACTCTGAAGCGGAATCTACAGTTTCCCTTGAACCGTCAGTCATATTTATCATCAGGAAATTGATATCTTCTCCAAGTTCAAGATACTTTTCATTAAAATCAGGCATTTCGCTTTTGCACGGGCCGCACCAGCTCGCCCAGAAATTAAGAACGATCGGTTTTCCGATGTAGTCGCTCAGAAGAACTTCATTTTCCTCTTTATCATATACGGTAAAATCAGGGGCTTTCGTTTTCTGTTCCGTTTCCTCGTCTTCAGGTTCTTTTTCCTGTTCAGGTACGGCATCATTTTCCTGTTCTGTATCGATGTCTTTTTCCTGTTCCGATTCAGAATCTTTGCCTGTTTCTTCCTGCGTATCGTTTACCGCAAGCTGATCTGTTTCGACCGTCTTTCCAAGCTGATTATAAAGAACGCTTGCTCCGACGATAAGAAGAACAAGTATTACGACAATAACGATAAAATTTTTTTTGCTTTTCATTCCGCCTCCTTATCCCAACAGCGCTAGAAATTTTCCCATAGTTCCTGTTGCCATAAGAATTCCGAGGATCACGAGAAGCAGACCGCAGACTGTATTGATTATTTTATAATTTCTTTTGATCCAGTTAAACGCGCTTTTCAGATAACCTATCAGTACAGCGCTCAAAACAAACGGGATCCCGAGTCCGAGGGAATATGCGAGCAGCATCAGCATACCTTCAACCGCATGCGCCTGCTGTGAAGCAAGCATTAACGCAGATCCAAGGAAAGCTCCCACGCACGGCGTCCATCCTATTGAAAAAATCACTCCGAAAATAAGCGCCGAAAAGAATCCCATATTGTCGGGGTTAACGCTGTATCGGGTGCCTTTGAAAAATTTCAGGTTGAAGACACCTAAAAAACTCAGTCCGAAAATAATAACGATTATTCCCGAAACAATATTTACTGCCGTTTGATATTCCTTAAGGAAGCTTCCTACGGTTCCCGCAAGCGCACCCATAAGCACAAATACCGCGGTAAATCCCGTAACAAAACCGAATGCTCCTTTCAAAGTTTTGCCGACGGTCTTTTCGCCTCCTCCGGCAAAATATGAAATATATATCGGGAGCATCGGAAGCAGACATGGCGAAATAAACGTAATAATTCCTTCAAGCAAAGATATCACATACTGCATCTATTCTTACGCTCCGTTCTGATTTTCTTCATATTATGCGCCTCCTGCAATATATTCTTCCGCCATATGAACTGCTACAGCGCCGTCTGAAGCGGCAGTTATTACCTGACGCAAAACTTTTGTCCTTACATCACCGACCGCGTATACGCCGGGGATATTTGTTTCTGTGGTTTCACCGGCGATGATATAACCGTTCGCATCAAGCTCAATCTGTCCCTTTACAAGATCAGTTGCCGGTTTTCTTCCCACACTTATGAACACACCGTCACACTCAACGACATCTTCCCGGCCTGTTGAAACATTTTTCAGTCGAACGCCTGTGAGTCTTTCATCAAAAAGAAGCTCTTCTACCGTACTGTTCCAACGGAACTCTATATTTTCCGCCTTCATCAGCGGATCATGATATATTTTTGTCGCGCGGAGTTTATCTCTGCGATGAATAATAATGACCTTTTTTGCAATGCGGCTCAAAAGAATCGCGTCGGACGCCGCCGAGTTTCCGCCGCCGACCACTGCCACCGTTTTTCCTCTGAAAGCCATGCCGTCACAGGAAGCACAATAAGCAACGCCGCGTCCTACGAGTTTTGCCTCATTTTCAATTCCGAGTTCTCTCGGATTTGCACCCGTTGCTATAACTACGGTCTTTCCAAAGAAATCGCCCTCTGACGTTTCAAGTCTTTTCGGGTTCGAATTAAGATCTACAGCCGTTACTTCGGCATATTCGCTTTTGGCTCCGAACTTCTCAGCATGTCTCTGCATTTTTTCCGCAAGAGTAAATCCGTCGATACCGTCCTCAAATCCTGAATAGTTGTCTATCTGTGAACTTAACGCCATCTGTCCGCCAGCTGAAAGTTTTTCAAGAACGCAGACGGCAAGTCCCGATCTTGCGGCGTACAGGGCGGCCGTATATCCACCCGGCCCGCCGCCGACAATTATCATATCGTAAATATGGTTATTGCTCATAAACGCGCCCTCCTGTTATTTTTCCAAAGCTCCTTTAATAAA
>CASDUB010000131.1 GCA_949283905.1 uncultured Lachnospiraceae bacterium
TTAAAGGGACGTTCATAATGGGCGTCCCTTTATTTATAAGTTGAAACAGGTTGCTAAATGGTGTATTATTTTATAAATGATAACGGTTAAGTGTCTGTTTCTTTACAGATATATTTTACTTAATAAAGGAGGCAACTTATGGGAAAAACATTTAACAGAGTTTTTTGGGCATCAGTAGGAACAATCGCTGCATGGGCAGTTGCAATCAAGCCTCGTACAAAAGGAAAACCTGATATGACGGTTTTTTCTGCTTACGATTACGCAAACGGCGGACTTCATGATTTCTGCAGAGAAGTTCCGGACAATACGATAAAAGCGTATGACAAAGCGTTAAAACACGGTTATGGCATCATTATGGATGTCAGACTTACAAAAGACGGAATCCCGGTAGCATTTACGGATCATGAACTTTGGAGACTCTGCGGAATCGAAGGAACTGTTGAAGACATGACCTTTGACGAGATCGCGCAGATCAAGCTTGCAGAGACAGAGTATACGGCGCCGGCTCTTAAAGAAGCGCTGGAGTTTGTTGACGGACAGGTACCTGTACTTCTTAATTTAAGAACATACGGCGACAATTATGAAAGCCTTGCCGAAGCGGCAGCTGCAGTTATTGAGCAGTATGACGGAATAATTGCCGTAGAATCTATGGACTACAGATGTGTAAGATGGTTTACAAGAAACCTTCCTCATATTATCCGCGGTCAGATGTTCGAAAAGAATATCGATTTCGGAAATACGGTTATCACATTCTTAAGACAGTTTGCCAAAAACTGGCTTCTTACAAACTGTCTTACAAAACCTGATTTTATTTCAAGCCATGTGGTCGACAGCAGAAGCTTAAGTCTGAGATTCTGCAAATTACTGTACCATGTTCCGGTAATGCACTGGAATGTAAAAACAATGAAGGAATATGAAAAGGCTCGTATGAATGACGCTATTGTGTCATTTGAGGACATAAAGCCGTGATAATGGAGTAGATATGCAGATAGTTATAGTGGGTTGCGGTAAGGTCGGAAGATACCTTGTACGTGAACTTTCAGAAGAAAATCATGATATTACAATTGTGGATCTCGATTCCGATTCAGTAAGGAATACTGCTTTGGAATATGATGTAATGGGAGTTGAAGGCAACGGAACCAGCTATACTACGCTTGAAGAAGCGGGAATAAAAACAGCGGATATTCTTATAGCGGTAACTCAGAGCGATGAAGTAAACCTTCTGTGCTGCTTCATGGTAAAGAAAGAAAAGTGCAAAACGATCGCAAGGGTGAGAAATCCGATCTATTCCGCGGAAAGTGAGATATTTAAACAGGAGCTGGGTATTTCGATGATCATAAATCCTGAAAGAGAAGGTGCTGCCGAAATGCTCAGGCTCCTTCAGTTTCCGTCCGCGGTTGATATCGGAAGTTTCGCAAAAGGGAAGATAGACCTTCTTTCTTTCCGTGTAAATAAAAATTCGATTCTGGCCGGAAGAAAAGTTAAAGATCTTACTGAGCTTCAAAAATATCAGATGCTCATATGCATTGTCGAAAGAGGCAAAGAAGTTTATATCCCGAACGGCGACTTTGTTATCGAGGAAAGCGATATAGTATCGTTTATAGCCCATCCGGGAAACGCCTCAAGGATATTCAGAGAACTTGGCATTTTTACAAATGCGGTAAAAAGCGCCATCATAATCGGAATGGGTCAGACCGGATATTATCTCGCGGAAATGATGATCGAAGCCGGAATGAAAGTAAAAGTTATCGATATCGATAAAAAACGCTGTGAAGAAATCGCCATGGATATACCCGGGGCAGATGTCATATACGGAGACGGCAGCGATGTCAAACTTCTGGATGAAGAGCATATCGAAATGATGGACGCCTGCATATGTTCGACAAATATTGATGAAGAAAATATAATAATCTCTCTTTACGCAAGGGAGAAAGTCAGAAAAAAAGTAGTTACAAAGATCAGTCATCTTGAATTCAACAATGTTATTCAAAGTCTGAACCTTGACAGCGTTGTAAATCCTAAAGAAACGACGGCGGAAAGTATTTTATTATATGTGCGCGCTATGAGCAACACCACTGGAAGCAATGTGCAGACATTGTACCGTCTCAAAGACGACAGCGTGGAAGCGATCGAGTTTATAGTACATAAAGAGTCAGAGCTTATCGGAATTCAGCTTAAAGATATGAAGCTGAAAGACGGAGTTCTGATAGCGGGAATAATGAGAAATGACAAACTTATCATCCCCGGAGGAACAGATTCTTTTGAAGCCGACGACTCCGTTGTAATAGCAACGATAAACAAAGGATTTTTGAAACTCGAAGATATTTTGGAAAGGTAGTTTTAGCATATGAATTATCGTATGGTCAGTTATATACTGCTGTGGGTCGTAAAAGTCGAAGGACTGTTTTTGTTCCTTCCGGTTCTAATAGGACTTATATACAGAGAATATCAGCAGACCGTTATATTTCTTATATGCGCTGTCATCTATTGTGCCATAGGATTTATCGGGACACATTTTAAACCGAAAAATACGAGGATATTTCAAAAAGAAGGATTTGTTGCGGTAGCGCTCAGCTGGATAGTGATAAGTATATTCGGGGCGCTTCCTTTTGTGATAACAAAAGAGATACCGAATTTCATAGATGCTCTTTTTGAAATAGTTTCGGGATTTACTACAACAGGTTCATCGATACTGACAGATGTAGAGGCTCTTTCTCATGTATGTCTTTTCTGGAGAAGCTTTTCGCATTGGCTGGGCGGTATGGGAGTTCTTGTATTTGCGCTCATGCTTTTTCCTGCAAAAGACGGATCTCACATGTATCTGATGAGAGCGGAAAGTCCCGGACCCGATGTATCAAAGTTTGTGCCGCGTGTTAAAGACACGGCAATCATTTTATACAAAATATATCTGGTGCTTACAATTGCCGAGATATTAATTCTTTTGTTTTCGGGAATGCATTGGTTTGATACACTTTGCATATCTATGGGGACAGCCGGAACGGGAGGATTTTCGATACTGGCAACCGGCTGCGCGACATATACTGCCGTGCAGCAGTGGGTTATAACAATATTTATGATATTGTTCGGCGTTAACTTCTCGTTTTATTATTTTATATTATGCAAAAAAGCAGGTCTTGCTCTTAAGATGGAGGAAGTCAGAGCATATATCGGAATAATAATCGCTGCTGTAGCAGTTATATCGGTAAACATTCTGTCCATCTATGATAATATAGGAGAGGCCGTAAGACATGCGGCATTTCAGGTCGGTTCGATAATAACAACCACCGGATACGCGACGACTGATTTTAATCTTTGGCCTGCATTGTCAAAAACTATTCTTGTGGTGCTGATGTTTATTGGCGCGTGCGCAGGCAGCACCGGCGGCGGACTTAAGGTTTCAAGGATTGTTATAATGATGCGGACCGTAAAACGTGAAATCTACCGTACTATTAATCCGAGACGTGTGAAAACTGTCCAGATGGACGGAAAAACTGTTTCTGATGCACAGAGACATTCTGTTTCTGTTTATATATCGGCATATTTCCTTGTGTTTTTTATTTCATTTATAGTCGTCAGCATAGACGGATTTTCAATGGAATCGAATTTTACGGCCGTGGCGTCCGCTATCAACAATATCGGACCGGGACTTGATATGGTGGGTCCTATGGGAAGCTTTGCGGCGTACGGAGCGATTTCAAAGCTCGTGCTCACATTTGATATGCTGGCCGGACGTCTTGAGATACTTCCTATGCTCATTTTACTGAGTCCTTCTCTGTGGAAAAGAAGAGCATGATCGCAGGGTGTAATATAACAGGAGAAAATTATTATGAATTTATGGGAAAAGAACGTTAGAAAAGTTGTGCCTTATGTTCCCGGAGAACAGCCTAAGGCGTCAAATATAATCAAGCTGAATACAAATGAAAATCCGTATCCGCCTTCACCTGAAGTTGAAAAGATCATAAATGATACGGATTATAAGAACCTTCGAAAATATCCCGATCCAAACTGCAGCTGCCTTACAGAGGCTATAGCATCATATTACGGAGTTGAAAAAGAGCAGGTCTTTGTCGGAACAGGATCTGACGATGTTCTTGCTACAGCTTTTCTCACATATTTTTGTTCTGAAAAACCGGTGCTTTTTCCGGATGTTACATATTCGTTTTATGATGTATGGGCTGAGCTTTACGATATTCCATACAGGAAAATTCCCCTTGACGGTGATATGAAGATAAATGTAGATGATTACCGCTGCGAAAACGGAGGGATAATTTTCCCGAATCCCAATGCGCCTACAGGTCTTGCCGTATCGACAGGCGAGATAGAAGAGGTCTTAAAAGCTAACCCTTCAAGCGTTGTCATCATCGATGAGGCATATGTCGATTTCGGTACCCAAAGCGCGCTGCCGCTTCTTGAAAAATACGACAACCTTCTTGTTGTGCAGACTTTTTCAAAATCAAGATCTCTTGCAGGTATAAGGATCGGATTTGCCATCGGTTCAAAGAAAATGATATCTTATCTCTGGGCAGTAAGAAACTCCTTTAATTCATATACGCTCAATCCGATAACAACTGCAGTCGGAGCGGCGTCCTTGGAAGATGACGGATATTTTAAAGAAACGGTAAGCAGGATCATCTCAACGAGGGAAAGATCAAAAGAAAGATTTAAAAAACTAGGTTTTGAATTCGGAGATTCAAAAGCGAACTTTATTTTTGTGACTCATCCGAAGGTGCCGGCAAAAGAGTTATTTGAAAAACTTCGCAAAGAAAATATCTTTGTGAGATATTTTGACCGTGACAGGATAAATAATTACCTGCGTATAACGATAGGTACGGATGAAGAAATGGACACGTTATTTGATTTTTTGACAAAAGAATTGTCATGACTAACTGATTGAAAGAGTTGTTTATGGATAAAAACGTAATTATATATTTGAACGGACTTCAATATGCCTATACGGAAGAGGGAACGGAACCTATTCAGGTAATAGCGCCGGGTGAATATTATTTTAAAAACGGCAGTCATTATCTTCTGTATGAAGACGCTGATGACGCAGGTGAGAGCGGAACAAAAAACATCATTAAGTTTCGACCTGATCATCTTGAAGTCATAAAAAACGGCAGTATTTCGACGAAACTTGTGTTTGAAAAAGACAAAAAGACTTTGTCGCAGTATCAGACGCCGTTCGGCATTATCATGATAGGCGTTACTACAACGTCTGTAGATCTGTCGGAAAAAGAAAATTCGATAGAACTTAAAGCTAAATATTCTATGGATATAAACGGATCGTTTTTGGCAGACTGTGAAGTCAGTATCACCGCTAAATCGAAAGATTCGGAGTTCAGCCTAACGAGTTAATAAAAAATCGAGCAGGATTTTCCTGCCCGATATATTTATTTTAGTATCAGAATGAGATCAATCAAGCATTTCGATTATTTTATCTCTCATATATGAACCGATATTTTTTTGAGTATCGCGGTCAAGTTCTTTTATATAAACCGGTTTTCCGTATGATACAGTGACTTTTGTGCTGCGCACCCATGGACTGTGGGCTTCCCATACATCCACCGAGTGGCTTATCGCAACAGGGATAACGGGAGCGCCGCTTTTAACGGCCATCTTAAAGCTGCCGTTGTGAAATTCAAGAAGCTGTTTTTGATCTTCGTTTTTATTTCGTGTTCCCTCGGGGAAAATAAAAACGGAAGTGTCGTCATTGAGACGCGCGGTACAGTCAAGAATCATTTTAACGGAATCTTTTGCGTTATTTCTGTCGAAGAATATCGCCCGAATGAGAACGCCCCAGATACCGAAAAACGGAATATGCTGCACTTCGCTTTTTGCGACATATGTTGTCGGAAGTTTGCAGAGAGGATACGTTACGAGAATATCGAAAAAGCTTCTATGGTTTCCGATATAGAGTACGGGTTTATCGTCCGGAACATTTTCGAGACCGTTAACCGTTAATCTGACTCCGGCAAGGAATCCTATTACTTTAAATGCAAAGCAGATGCATGCATGAGCCGCGCGTTCGGCTTTCTTCTCGTTTTTGCGGCGTACGAGCGACAGGATCAGAACTACCGGCAGCGTAACGATCACAAATACGGCGATAAATATTACAATGAGAATCGATCGCATAATGACCTCCATTTATATTCAGTGTATTGGATAAGTTTAGCATAAAATAATACAATCGTCAAAACGAAGAGGTTTTCATGAAAGTTAAAGCGCATGCAAAGATAAATCTTGGCCTTGATATCGTTTCTAAAAGAGAAGACGGATATCATGAATTAAATACTCTGTTCTGCGAGCTGAAGCTTCACGATGAAATAGAAGTCGATATTACGGAAAAAGCAGGGATAACACTTACATGTTCTGACAGCTCGTTATCATGCGAAGAGGATAATCTCGCATACAGAGCAGCGGATATTTTATTAGAAAGATACATGCCTGACGGCGGCGTGAAAATTCATATAAATAAAAATATTCCTATGGGAGCGGGACTTGGCGGAGGAAGCTCTGATGCGGCGGCAGTTTTAAAAGCCGTAAACAGTCTTTTCGGATTAAATATTGATAATGATGAACTTCGTAAAATCGGCGCAAAGCTGGGCGCGGACGTACCATTTTTTATTGAAGGGAAAATGGCGCATGCAAAAGGCATAGGAGAGAAGCTCAGCCATTTCGACGGCTGTGAATTGCCGCCTATGCTTATAATAAAACCGAATATTTCAATTCCGACCGGATGGGCTTATAAAACAGTCGATGAATGCAGGGATGTTTTTCATCCCGATATAGATAAACTGATTGAAGCGGTTAATTCGGGAGATTACATCGGTATATGCAGATATGCAGGAAATACTTTTGAAAATGCGATCTTAGAACAGTTCCCTGTTATAGAAAAAATTAAATCAAGGTCAAAGGAACTCGGAGCCGGAACATGCGTTATGACCGGAAGCGGTTCCGCATTGTTCGCGATTTTCAAAGATGATAAA
>CASDUB010000132.1 GCA_949283905.1 uncultured Lachnospiraceae bacterium
AACCAATGAAGATAGCCAGACATGCCGAAATACTTAAGTTAATAAGCCAGTATGATATTGAAACGCAGGAAGAGTTGGCGGCAAGATTAAATGAAAGCGGTTTTTCTGCGACTCAGGCCACAATATCAAGAGACATCAGAGAATTAAAGCTTACAAAAGTTGCCTCTGAAAAAGGCAAGGTAAGATATACAAGCGCAGCCAAGCAGGACAAGGAAACAGAAGGAAAGTATATCAGAGCTTTTAAAGACGCCGTTATTTCGATGGAAACAGCGGGAAATCTTCTTGTGATCAAAACGGAAGCCGGTATGGCGATGGCATCGGCGGCTGCCCTTGATGAACTCGGTTGGCCTGAGATCATAGGATGTATAGCCGGAGATAATACTATCTTTATCGCGACAAAATCAAATGACACTGCGGAAAAGGTACTCGACAAATTAAAAGATATTGCAGGAACATTCTGAGGAGGTACGGATGTTATCAAATCTGCACGTTAAGAATATCGCTCTCATTCATGAGATCGATATTTCTTTTGAAAAAGGATTAAATGTTATCACAGGTGAAACAGGAGCGGGAAAGTCCCTCCTGCTCGGATCTGTTAATCTTGCTCTCGGAGGAAAATTCTCACAGGATATGCTGCGGGAAGGCACGGATAACGCCCTTGTCGAGCTGATATTTACTGTCGATGATGAAAAGACTGTACAGAAGCTGACTGAGTCGGGATATCCGCCCGAGGACGGAATGATGATAATATCACGAAAGCTGTCGGGCGGCAGAACGATTTCAAGGATAAACGGCGAAACATGTACAGCCGCTCAGTTAAAGGAGATTTCGGAACAGCTGATAAACATACATGGTCAGAGAGAAAATCAGACGCTGTTAAAAAAAGAAAAACAGCTTGAGATCCTTGACCTTTACGGAAAAAACGAACTCGAAACAAAGTTTAATAAAGTTGAAGACAGTTATAATTTATATATAAAAGCCAAAAACAGGTTTGCCGAGTATTCAATGGATGAAGAGGCCAGATTGAGAGAATTGTCTATGCTTGAATATGAAGTGAACGAAATAGAAGAGGCATCTCTTAAAGAGGGCGAAGAGGAGGAGCTTGAACAGAAATACCGTATCATGAAAAATTCACGTAACATCGTGGACGCCTTGAATAAGGTTCATGAGTTTACCGGGTATGATTCGGGCGCCGGGGATCTGATTGGACGCGCGATTCAGGAAATCAGTTCAGTATCTGAATATGATCCTGCATTAAAAGACATCGCCGATTCCCTTGCCGATGTGGATGCTATTTTGGGCGATATAAACAGGTCGGCTGCTTCATATCTTGACGATTATACTTTTTCGGAAAGTGAATTTGCTGAAATAGAAGAACGTCTTGATAAAATACACAATCTTCAGGCAAAATACGGGAGCACGATTGAAAAGATAGAAGCTTATCTCGAAAAAGCGTCGGACAGGATCGAATTTCTCACAAATTATGAAGAAGAACGTGTGAAAGCAGAACAAGATCTTGAAGACAGTAAAAATAAGCTGGAAGAAAGATGTGTTGAGCTTTCTGAAGCCAGAAAGAAAACGGCGAAAGAGTTCTCTAATGCGATCAAAGAGCAGATGGAGGAACTCAATTTCGCTCAGGCAGTAATAGATATTGAATTTACAAGATCATCTTCCTACAGAAAAAACGGATTTGACGAGATCGAAATAATGATATCCACAAATCCGGGAGAACCCGTAAAACCTTTGGCTAAAGTTGCGTCGGGAGGCGAGCTTTCAAGGATAATGCTTGCGATCCGAAATATACTTGCCGATGAAGAAAATACAGGTACATTGATATTTGATGAAATCGATGCCGGAATAAGCGGAAGGACTGCTCAGCGTGTTTCTGAAAAAATGGCGTCCATCGCTTCGGGACATCAGATATTATGCGTCAGTCATCTCGCGCAGATTGCCGCAATGGCCGATAAGCATTTCTTAATAGAAAAGAGCGTCAGCGACAATAAGACGCAGACGATAGTGCGGGCGCTTAACAAAGAAGAGGAGATCGAAGAGATTGCGAGAATCCTCGGAGGTTCAAAGATCACAGACGCCGTATACAACAATGCGATCGAGATGAAACAGCTCGCATCCGATTATAAAAATAAATGAACTGCCTGACAAATAAATTAACGATATGGAGAAATTATGGAATACTGGGATATTTACGACAGAAATAAAAAGCCGACAGGCCGTACAATGAAAAAAAATGACTGGAATATGAAGGACGGCGAGTATCATCTTACGGTACTGGGAGTACTCAGAAGACCTGACGGAAAATTTCTCATCACGCAGCGTGTTATGACAAAATCCTGGGCTCCCGGATGCTGGGAAGTTTCCGGCGGAGGCGCTCAGGCGGGCGAAACTTCACGAGAAGCTGTTAACAGGGAAGTTTTTGAAGAGTCGGGAATAGATATTTCAAATATCAAAGAAGATTTTCTCTATACATACAGCAGAGAAAATCCGGGCGAGGGCGACAACTATTTTGTTGACGCATATCTTTTTACCGTCGATTTTGACCTGGAGAATGTCAGAATCCAGGAAGAAGAAGTGATGGATTATAAGCTTGCAACTCTTGATGAAATTAAAGCCATCGCTGCAGAGGGAAAATTCATGCATTACGACAGTATTAAATGTGTGTTTGAAAAATGAAGGTTTTATACCTTATA
>CASDUB010000133.1 GCA_949283905.1 uncultured Lachnospiraceae bacterium
CCTGCGATAGCTACCTTCTTTTTTCCGTTAAGATAGTATCCGATATTATTCATCGTCTTCACCTGATTCCGGTTCTGATTCTTTTACGGCTTCTTTTTCCATAACGTCGTTGATCATCGCCGACATTTTTACGCCGTATTCGATAGAATTATCGGCAATAAAAGTAAGCTTTGGAGTATTTCTCATATTGAGATTTGAGGCGAGGGCTCTCCTGATAAAGCCTTCCGCTTTATCAAGAGCCTTCATCGTATCTTCCTTTGCCTTTTCATCTCCGAGAACGCTTATATATACCTTGCATGTTTTGAGATCAGTAGCGACGTCTACCGCCGTTACCGAAGTCATGATCCCTACTCTCGGATCTTTGATCTCATTTCTGATTATATTGCTCAGTTCTTTTTGTACGGCCTGATTTACACGTACATGTTTAACACTGTTTTTTCTCATTATGTCCTCTTATCTCGGAACCTCAACCATGATATATGCTTCTACCTGATCAAGCTCCTGAATATCGTTGAATCCTTCAAATACAAGACCGCACTCAAATCCGGCCTTAACTTCTTTGACATCATCCTTAAATCTCTTGAGCGAAGCGAGATTGCCCTCATGAATAAGGCTGCCTTCTCTTGAAATTCTTACCTTGCAGTCTCTCTGGAATACGCCGTCAAGCACATAACTTCCGGCGATATTTCCTACGCCCGACGCCTTGAATATCTGACGGATCTCCGCATGTCCGATAACCTTCTCCTCGTATACAGGATCGAGCATTCCCTTCATGGCAGCTTCTACATCTTCGATCGCCTGATAAATAACCTTGTAAAGACGTATATCAACGCCCTCCTGCTCCGCAACCGCTTTTGCCTGGGCGTCAGGACGGACATTAAATCCGATAACTATGGCGTTTGATGTTGCCGCAAGAGTCACGTCTGACTCATTGATCGCACCTACTCCGCCGTGGATGACTTTTACTACTACTTCATCATTGGAAAGTCTTACAAGCGACTGCTGAACAGCCTCTACAGAACCCTGTACGTCCGCCTTAACAAGGATGTTAAGTTCCTTAAGAGTTCCCTCCTGGATCTGGCTGAACAGATCGTCAAGAGACATTTTAGCTTTTGTATCAGCAATAAGTTTGTTTTTGCTTTCTGATACGAATGTCGCCGCGAAGTTCTTTGCTTCCTTATCTGTTTCGGTTGAAACGATTATCTCGCCGGCATTCGGTACGTCGTTAAGACCAAGGACCTCAACAGGCGTTGAAGGGCCGGCTTCTTTAACGCGTCGTGAATTTTCATCCATCATCGCGCGGACTTTTCCCGAGCATGCTCCTGCCGCAATATAATCCCCAAGTCTGAGAGTACCTTTCTGGACAAGAATATTTGCAACAGGGCCTTTTCCCTTGTCAAGTTTTGCTTCAAGGACAAGACCTCTTGCCTGTCTGTTCGGGTTAGCCTTAAGCTCCAGAACTTCAGCAGTAAGAAGGATTATCTCCAGAAGGTCGTCGATACCCTCCTTTGTTTTGGCCGATACCGGTACGAATTCTGTATTTCCGCCCCAGTCTGTCGCGATAAGACCGTGCTCCGTAAGCTCCTGTTTTACTCTGTCTACATTTGCGCCCGGTTTATCAATCTTGTTAACAGCTACAATTATTTCGACTCCGGCTGCTTTCGCGTGATTGATAGCTTCTATCGTCTGAGGCATTACGCCGTCGTCGGCAGCAACTACAAGAATTGCGATATCCGTTGAGTTTGCGCCTCTCATTCGCATTGCAGTAAACGCCTCATGACCCGGCGTATCAAGGAATGTGATCTTCTGTCCGTTAACCGTTACGCAGTAAGCTCCGATATGCTGTGTAATACCGCCGGCTTCGCGGTCCGTTACATGAGCGTCACGTATCGCATCGAGAAGAGATGTTTTACCGTGATCGACATGACCCATAACGCAGACTACAGGAGGTCTCGGAACCATATCCTCTTCTCTTTCTTCGTCTTCCTTAAGAAGCTCTTCGATAACATCGACCTTTTCTTCCATTTCGGCAATGATATCAAATCCGAGGGCGATCTCAGCAGCCGTTTCGTAATCAACTTCCTGATTTACAGTAACCATCGTTCCCTCAAGGAAGAGTTTCTTTACGAGAGCCGCCGGCTGAATCTTCATCTTGTCGGCAAGATCTTTGATCGTGATCTTCTCCGGAATAACGATCTCAGTAACAACCTCCGTCTTTTTCTCCTCATGCTGCTTGTGCACCGTTTTCTGAAGAGCCTTCGGAATATTGCTCATATGTTTCTTTCCCTGATTCGGTCGGTTTGATCCCGGCTGTCTGTCATCAGAGAATTTATTCTTTCTTAACTGATCTTTGTTTTTGTCTTTCTCTTTATGGCTTGTATCTCTTGAAGGCTTTTTGATGCCCATATCAAAGCCTGAAGGCACGGAAGATTTCTTATCGGCTTTCTTTGTAAACTGAGGACGCTCGTAATCCTTGTCTTTATCCATGCCCCTTCTGTCGCCGAAATTCTTTCTGTCTGACTGCGGGCGGTCCGAACGGTTTCTGTCGCCCTGCGAACGATCCTGTCGCGTCCTGTCGCCCTGCGGACGATCCTGTCGCGTCCTGTCGCCCTGCGGACGATCTGAACGATTCCTTTCACCCTGCGGACGATCCTGTCGCGTCCTGTCGCCCTGCGGACGGTCGCTTTTCTGAGCCGCCGGTTTTTGCACCAGTTTCTGTTCTGCTGTTTTTTCCACAGGTTTTTCCGCGGCTTTTTCAGCTTTATCCACAGCTTTTTCCGCAGGTTTTTCC
>CASDUB010000134.1 GCA_949283905.1 uncultured Lachnospiraceae bacterium
AATGTTGTAAATGATTTCTGTTCCAGCCAATTCATAAGTAATTTTTCTTTTTTACTTTCCTTTTCCTGATCCCAAATGCCGCCAAAATCTCCACAGATAATAACAAAATCTTCCTTAGTCATTTTTTTCTGTTCCGGAAAAATATCTATATCAAATCTTTTAAAATTCTGATGACAATCACCTGTTATGTAAATCACACCTGCTCCTTCCCTGCAGATCTCACTTTAAATTATCTATTACTGCCTTTATGTTTTAATAATTCTTTTAAGCTTCGCGGCGTATAATCCATATATTCTTTCATGCACCCGACATTGATTGCCATGATTTCGGGTTCATTTTCATGCAAGATACCATTTTCCGAGTTCATCTCGTCTATGCACTTTTGAAAATATATGTCTTCCCTTGAATTGTGCGTATGACCATACAAAAGAATGGCGCCTTTATGCTGTCCGTTCCACATAAGTATCGGATAATGGCTTAATATAAGCCTGTAAGATTTACCATCAAATGAATCTGTCACTTCTCTGTAATCACATATTTCCCGAAAGAGCTGCTTATATCTTGCGTCAGATACGTCATCATGATTCCCTTTTACAAGAACTTTCTGTCCTTTTAATTGCGCAACCAGTGCAACTAAATTTTCATTATACCCACGCATCGATATATCGCCCAGAATAAAAACACGATCACCGTTTGTGACCTTTTTATTCCATCGATCCTTTATGTCAGCATGCATTTCTTCAAGCGTCTTATATGGCCGCTTGTCAAAATTTACGCCTCCATTGTCTAACTGACTTTTACAGAAAAAGTGTAAATCACTAATGTAATAATTCATATAATCATCCTTCATTTTCTAATTTAACTTTAAATCATACAAACTTTCAAAATACAAAAAAATCCTATTTCGTTTATAGCCGGTATATTCAAAAACATATTCTCTGCTGCCTGCAATCAGCGAATCGATCGGCAGATGGAATAACTCACTTAATGCATACAGATTATCTAATGTCGGCAGATTTCTTCCGTCAAACCAATGATAAATGCTCTGCGGAGTACTCAATTCAAGAAACGATTGAATATCTTTAACCGTAAGCCCTTTAAAATTCATAATGCGCTTTATTTTCCGACCTGTTTTTTTCACATCAATCACAGGAAACTTTCTTTCCATATAAACTTACTCCTTCGCTTTTACATATTATACCAGCGCTATAATGAATTTTCATTATAGTTGCAGTACAATTACGGCATATGAACTTAAAGCATACCAGGTAAAACAATTAATAAGCATCTTAGAACAGGAAGGACTAATATGAACAATACGATTCAATATAAAGGATATATCGGAAGTGTAGAATTTTCCGAAAAAGACAGCCTCTTCTACGGAAAAGTTGACTTTTTCTCCAATTCAAGCAGCCACGCTTTCTTTTCGATTCCGCCGGCGTATCCCGTCAGGTTTCCGTCTGCGCCGACAACACGGTGGCATGGGATGATTAGAGAGATCGGATTGCGCCCTACCGCGCCGCCGACGGCCTGGGCAGACATTTTCTGCAAACCTTTTTTAGCGGCGATCTTCTTTGCAATCTCGCCGTATGTCATAGTCTGACCATATGGAATCGTACAGAGGATTTCCCATACCTCTTTCTGAAAATCAGTGCCGGTAAGACGAATCGGAACGGTAAACTCACGCTCCTGCCCCGAAAAATAAATATCAAGCCAGCGGGAAGTCTTCTCAAATATAGATAATTCTTTCTCCTCATATTCTTTTTCAAGAGTGGAACCAAAATATTTTTGACCGTCAAACCAAAGTCCTGTCAGATATGTTCCGTCAGAAGCAAGCGTCATGCCGCCCAACGGCGATTTATAGCGATATGTATATGTCATTAATTCAACCTCCGAACTGTGGATATATAAACGTCTGTTTACCAATATTATGCTAAAAAAGTATTTTTCCGGTCAAGTAAAACATACTGATAAGATAATATTTATGCTGATTGGATTTGGTTCAAAACAGCACCAATATCCCCATTGATACAGATTGATTTATTCTTTATTTCCTCAGGCGCAAAAGCCTCTCCGTAATTCAAACATGCATACATCGCATTTTTCCACTCGTATGCCATCCTCCAGAAGCTGTACTTGACTATTGTCGGCGTATTAAATCCAACGGCTGCTTCTAAAAACAGCACTCTCATATTTTGATGTCTGTGAAGTTCCATTAGAGAACACAAAACAAATACCCTCATATCCGAAGATACAAGGGTATGCTTAACGGTCATGCGTTTAGGTATTTCTTCATCTCAGCCTTTATCTTTTCTCTGGCGGCGGTTACAGCACGACCTACGGATTGTTGGCTGCAATGCTCGATTTTCCCAATCTCCTTATAAGTCATCTCATACTCATAATGGAGCAGAAAACG